>NZ_PJCA01000029.1 GCF_002836355.1 Moritella sp. Urea-trap-13 | reverse complement strand
TCTACCAACTGAACTAAAAGGGAATTGTTGGTTTGCTTTTTTTAAACGAATAAATTAAAGCGAATAAATTGTGTGCTTCTAATGAAGCAGATTAACAGTTTACATTATGTAGTAAATCATTAACCGTACTTTCAATGCGTTAATTTCAATGAAAGTAAATTGGCTCCCTTTGCTAGACTCGAACTAGCGACATATGGATTAACAGTCCACCGTTCTACCAACTGAACTAAAAGGGAATTGTTGGTTTGCTTTTATAAAAGCAATAAGTTGTGTGCTTCAACGAAGCCAGCCCGTCTATTAACTTCATTTTAAAATTCAATGAAAAGAAAATAAAACCAACTGTTGTTCTTCGTCTCTATATAAATAAGAGATAAAGAATAATTTGGCTCCCCTTGCTAGACTCGAACTAGCGACATATGGATTAACAGTCCACCGTTCTACCAACTGAACTAAAGGGGAATTACTTGTCTTTGTTTCGAAGACGGGGCGAATATTAAGGTTAGATGATTCTAGTGTCAATGATAAAGCAGGCTAAAATGCCATTTGCGCTTTGTTTGTCGAATAACTGAGCGATGATGGTTAAGAATTATTGATAGCGTAGTTTAAGTAAACAATTTGAAAGTTGTGGTTAGACTAACATTTTCAATACTTTAAATTGAACATCACTCATTTTTTATTAATATAACCGTTATCCTAGAGTGATTGTTATAAATAACCTGTGCTGCGGACGTAATTTTAAACTACAGATGGTCTAAATGTCGGATGAAAATGTGGTTTACACGGCACTATATTCAGATGATGGTGATGTAACACAAGCGTTGAGCAAGAAGACTGATGATGCTAGGTATATGAGTAGGGGTTTTGGGAAAAATAGATATACGTTTGTAGCCGAAGAAGAAAGTGTATTATAAATGCTGGCGGTGTAAATAATGATTGTTTACACCTTCTTGGTGCTATATAGATACATAATTATATCGTCTATGCATTGTAAATACAGTGGGATGTTGTTTTAGGTTACTTGATGATTGTATATGACACTTTTATTGAGTTATCCACTAAATCTGTGGATAACTCTGTTGATTAAGTCTGTAGAAAGTATAAGTCTACATTTCAACTGATTTTAAACTGTCGTATCAAAGGCACCTTTAAAAGCTATTTAATTGTTTTATATCAGTGGACTGCGTTGTTTTAATCGCTTTTGTACACATGCGTATAATACATGCTTAGAATCTCTGTATCAAAAACGACCATCAAAAATGTTTTTTTGTTATCACTGTTGATAACTGCTTGACATTTTTGTTTATCTGATAATTTTAGACTTATTATTCTACTTTGCAATCATCAGTAATCATGGCTAGGGTAATAATTTTTCTGGCGCACTAAGTGTAAATTGGTATTATGGAAATATATAATTTATAAGCTGAGTTGTGACCTTAAATAATGACGATTTTATTCGATTTATGTTCTGAATATACCCCGAGTGGTGATCAGCCTCAAGCGATTGAAAAGCTGGTTGATAGTTTTAATGCCGGTGTTGCCAGTCAAACCTTGTTAGGTGTAACAGGTTCAGGTAAAACCTACACTGTTGCGAACATGATTGCGCAATTGAATCGTCCGACATTACTGATGGCTCCGAACAAAACCCTCGCAGCGCAGCTCTATGGTGAGATGAAAGAATTCTTCCCTAACAACGCGGTAGAGTACTTTGTTTCTTACTACGACTACTATCAACCAGAAGCCTACGTACCAAGCACTGATACCTTTATTGAAAAAGATGCCGCCGTAAACGCCCATATCGAGCAAATGCGCCTATCGGCCACCAAAGCCTTGTTAGAACGCCGTGATGTGATCCTGATTGCATCTGTTTCTGCTATTTATGGTTTGGGTGATCCCGAGTCTTATCTCAAAATGATGTTGCATGTCTCTGTTGGTGAAATGATTAGCCAGCGCAGTATCATCCGCCGCTTAGCTGAATTGCAATACACCCGTAACGACATGGATTTTAAACGTTCGACATTCCGTGTGCGCGGCGAAGTTATTGATGTTTACCCGGCGGAATCAGATAAGCATGCTGTACGTATCGAGATGTTTGATGATGAAATTGAACGTATCAGTTATTTTGATCCGTTAACGGGTGCGATTGAGAAGACCGCTGAACGTGCAACTATTTATCCTAAGACTCATTACGTAACACCAAGAGAAAAGATCTTAGCGGCTATTGAACATATTAAAGTGGAATTGTCTGAGCGTAAGAAACAATTATTATCAGCAAATAAGCTAATTGAAGAGCAGCGCGTCAGTCAACGTGTACAGTTTGATATAGAAATGATGCAAGAACTGGGTTATTGCTCAGGCATTGAAAACTACTCCCGTTATCTGTCTGGCCGTACACCCGGTGACGCGCCTCCGACTTTGTTGGACTATTTACCCGATGACGGTTTATTAGTTATTGATGAATCACACGTTACTGTGCCACAAATTGGCGCTATGTATAAAGGTGATCGCTCGCGTAAAGAAACTCTGGTTGAATTTGGTTTCCGTCTACCTTCGGCATTAGATAATAGACCACTCAAGTTTGAAGAGTTTGAATCTATTTCACCACAAACCTTATATGTTTCAGCAACGCCGAGTCAGTATGAATTGGACCGTTGTGAGGGGGAAATTGTGCAACAGCTTGTGCGTCCAACTGGCTTGTTAGATCCAATCATTGAAGTGCGCCCTGTTGATACCCAAGTAGATGACCTCCTCAGTGAAATTAATATTCGAGCGAAGAAAGGTGAAAGGGTATTGGCAACGACACTCACTAAGCGTATGTCTGAAGATTTAGCGGAATACCTGGCTGATCACGGTGTGAAGGTACGTTATCTGCATTCTGACATTGATACTGTTGAACGCGTCGAGATCATCCGAGATCTACGCTTAGGTGTATTTGATGTGCTGGTTGGGATTAACTTACTGCGTGAAGGATTAGATATGCCAGAGGTTTCTTTAGTGGCTATTCTTGATGCCGATAAAGAAGGTTTCTTACGTTCTGAACGTTCGCTGATCCAAACCATTGGTCGCGCCGCACGTAACTTGGAAGGTAAAGCCATCTTATATGCTAATCGTATTACCAAGGCTATGGATAAAGCCATTAGCGAAACGGAACGTCGTCGTGCTTTACAGCATGAGCATAATATCAAACATGGTATTACCCCTACAGGGCTGAAGAAGAAGGTGGGTGATGGTTTCAATATTGGTCGAACGCCAGAACAGCAAATGATGCATATTGCCGAGCAGAAAGCCACCTATGCGATATTTACCCCTGCGGAACTGAGTAAGGAGATAGTGCGTTTAGAAGAGCAGATGTATAAATATGCGCAAGATTTGGAATTTGAAAAAGCCGGTGAAACCCGTGATAAAGTGGCGAAACTGCGTGAGCAATTAATACAATAGTTATTAATTGCCAATATACGCAGTGATAGCTGTTTATAGATAGTAAAAAGCGAAATCAATGTAAGTTGATTTCGCTTTTTTATTCAAATAATTTTTAATCTAAAGTGATCTTATTCTAAAACTGAAAAAGTTTAGAATAACGAATTAGACAGATCAAATAGTTCTTGATTGAACGGACGTTTCATATTGTTAATACAATCGATGATGTCGTGATGAACCATTTGTGAGTTCATTAGACCAACACAACGACCGCCTTCACCGTCTATCAATAATTTAACAGCATATGAACCCATACGACTTGCCATGATACGGTCACGAGCAGTCGGTGTGCCGCCGCGTTGTAAGTGGCCTAAAACAGTAGCGCGTGTCTCACGAGTTGTAATCGCTTCAATATGCTTTGCAAGCTTGTTAACGTCTGTTACATGTTCGCACATTGCAATAATGGCATGTTTCTTACCTTTATCGATACCTGCTTGAATTTGTGCTAATAAATCAGCTTCATCATAGCCTTTTTCTGGAATTACAACGAATTCCGCACCACCGGCAACCGCAGCGCCCATGGTTAAATCACCACAGTAACGGCCCATGATCTCAACAATAGAGATACGTTGGTGAGATGTTGAGGTGTCACGTAAACGGTCAATCGCATCTACGACGATGTTTAGTGCAGTATCAAAACCAATGGTATAAGTTGTGCCAGGGATATCGTTATCAATAGTGCCTGGAATACCGATACATGGGAAACCCATTTCAGTTAGTTTCATTGCACCCATGTAAGAGCCGTCACCACCGATAACAACAAGTGCATCGATGTCGTGTTTCTTAAGATTCTTAATCGCTTCTTCGCGAACGCTTTTTTCTTTAAATTCAGGGAAACGCGCAGAGCCTAAGAAAGTACCACCACGGTTAATGACATCAGAAACAGATTTACGGTCTAGTTTCTCGATACGGCCTTCATGTAAACCAGCATAACCATCGTAAATACCATAAACTTCTAAACCAAGATGTAATCCTTCACGTACAACGGCACGGATTGCTGCGTTCATACCTGGTGCATCACCACCACTTGTTAAAACACCTATTTTTTTAATCATTGAAGCCTCAAATATATCAATCGATGATATTTTATTTATTGGGTTAAAGTACTGACCCTATTGGGTAGAGTACATCGCAGCAGGTGATGGCACGATTGTTTATATGCTAAGTACACCAATTATAGTTTATTTGTTGCTGCTACATTCTATTTAGTTATTATAACTAATTTGTCTTAATCATCACTAGTTTCTATCAATTTAGTATAACTAGGTCTGTTATTATTTTCTGTGTCTTTATGACTTATTTTATCACTAAAGTGATATTAATCACGCTTTCATATGAAACTTCTATTGGTTAAACAAAAAAATGCCTTAGCGCTGTTTTATTTTAAAGAATATAAGTTTAAATAAGAAAGGAGTGTAGTAATACATAATTACGGAGCAACCAGTACCACTACACTTTTTATCACTAATGCAGAGTAGATATTCTCTCTACATTAGCTTTTGATAGGCTACTATGCAGAAGCACCAGCAATAACTTTAGAGAATTCTACAGCGTCTAGTGAAGCGCCGCCAACTAGGCCGCCATCAATGTCTGCTTGACCGAATAATTCAGCCGCGTTAGCGCCTTTAACAGAACCGCCGTAAAGGATTTGAACTTTGTTTGCTACAGCTGCATCTTGCTCTGCTACCCATGAACGGATATGAGCGTGGATGTCTTGTGCAATTTCAGGTGTTGCTGTTTTACCAGTACCGATTGCCCAAACAGGTTCGTATGCAATTACTGCATTGTTTAGAGATGTGATACCAGACTTAGTTACAACTGCTTGAAGTTGTGCTTCAACAACTGCTTTAGTTTCGCCAGCTTCGAATTGCTCTAGAGTTTCACCGATACAAAGTACTGGTACTAGACCATTTTCTTGTGCAACAGCAAATTTGTCAGCAACAACTTCGCTTGATTCGCCGTGGATAACACGACGTTCGCTGTGACCAACAAGAGTATATTTACAACCGAATTCTTTTAACATTACTGCTGAGTTTTCACCAGTGAATGCGCCTGCAATGTTAACGTCACAATCTTGTGCGCCGTATGTAATTGCTGTGTCAGCAGTTAATGCTTCAACTTGTGGGATAAAAACAGCAGGAGGGCAAACTGAAACTTCAACAGTTGCATTGTCTTTTGCCGCATCAACTAAACCGTTAATTAAAGCTTCTACAGATGCTTTAGTTGCGTTTAGTTTCCAGTTACCCATTACTAGTGCTTGTCTCATGTCTATCTCCGATATGGTTTAAAGCTATTTTTCTTTAACTTAAGTGCTGACGTTATGTCAAAGCGACTTTAATTAAGAACATGAGATGATTATAGAGTCATCTAGCGCTAGGGCAAGTTGTCATAAGACAATTTTTGGTAATAAAACTACATAAAATGCAGTAACTGTGACTTGTCCCACGTTTACTTGCTCAATCCAAGCGGAATTTTTCGGCTAATTACAGGATGTGGGTTCTATTGGTTATTTTTTAACGACAACCAAGCCAGCCCTAACCACTCATGGATCACTTTTTCACTCACTGCAAGATGTTGAGCGCGCGGGAAATAATAGTGCAATGGTTGTATACCAGTAACGGTTTTACTGACATGTGCAGTTGGTGCTGGGATAGGGAACAGACCTTGTTGGTTGAATATTTTCATTGCCCGTGGCATGTGGGTAGCAGAGGTGACTAATACAAGCTGCTTACCTTGGGTAATGTTTTTATTATCAATAGCTTCCTCTATTGTATCTTGAGGTTGTTCTAATAATATAATCGCTGATTTTGGTACCCCTAACGCTATTGCTAAGCGCGCATTCATCTTCGCATTACTGTTAATATCACCGCCGCTATAGCCACTAAAAATTAACTTGGCCGTAGGGTTCAGTTTATAAATACGTACGCCTTCAGTGGTTCTGGCAAGGGCTGCTGGACTTAACTGACTGGTTATCGGCAAGCGGTCTACTGTCGTATGAGCATTGCCCAATACGTGGATATAATCGACAGCTTGGTGCTGATAACTTGGGTATTGAGACTCTAATGTTGCGGCTAAACGGGTTGCAACTGGATCTAGGCTTAAAAGCAATAATGTAATAAAACTACTACAAAACAGAGTTTGTGCACTGCGTTTGTAGCGAGTGAGCTTATATAATAATGCAGCGAGGATGAACAGAGTCAGTAGGAATGGCAGAGGCATTAACCAAGTACCAATTATTTTTTTAAGTGCAAACATGGGTAATTGGTACCTGTTTAGAGAGGATTAAGCGCGCAGTAATTCAATATCGCTAACGCGTAAGTTACCTGAGATTAATATCGAACCGGGTAAATCGGTGATAATAGCTGCCGGGAAATCAATCGCCATAACTCTTCGTACCGCTGGGGCACATTTGTGGTATTCGTTATATAGAATACTGAGCCATAAATGCTTGGGTAAAATGTCTGTAAGCTGACCATCTTGCTGCCAATAGTGTAGGGCAGAAAAGCGATCGCCTTTATTACTTAATACTTGTTTGAATAACGCTTCACACTGCGACAATACATAATCGGCTTCGAGTTCACGGGCCTTTTGTTGCAAGTCATCAATACGACCACTACTACGTAAATCAACGGTTTCAGCGTCTGACTTACTTTCTTTACGCAATGAGTTGTAAATGTCAGAGAGTTCTTCTTGCTGTACCTGATTACTAATATCAACACTGGCGGATAACTGCAGCGGTGCTACGCGGTTGAAGATTGTTGGTACGTGCTCACGCTCATCGTAACTGTCTAATTCCCAAATTGGGTTGTCTTTTAGATACTTAGACATGGCTTTGAGACGAGCTACTTGTTCATTTTGTTTACGCAGCGTCATCAACAGCTGGCGCATACGGTGAACCGCGCTTTCTAACTGGCGGTTAATACGACGGTAACCATCAATGAAGAAGGTCACTTTACGGCTTAATTCCGCTGGTACATCATCCCAATCTAACCAAGAATAAACATCGTTAAGATTAATATCCGCTAACGCATTAAGCAGGCCTTCGGTATAAGCAATGGCTTTTTCATTCTCATGAATTTTACTTTCTAAACTATCAACAAAACCAAACTTACTGGTGATCGCCGCGAACAAACCACTGACACTGTCTTCTAACTCGTAAACAATGCCGTAAAGTTCTTCATCGATTTGGCTTAAATAGAAAGCAACTTCATTATGCTGGCCGATTAATAACGCGCGTTTATAGGACTTAATATCACCGTCAATGTGTTGCATGACTTTAGCAATATCAGTACGTTTACGGTAAGAGGCGTGACGCAGCAGTAATTTGTCTAAAATACGCTTTAAGTTGATGGCGAGCATGTAAGTGCCATCTTCTTCACTTGGGCGGATCAGACCATTTTTGGTTAGCATTTCTAATAATGCGGTATTTTCACCATCATCAATAATATTGCCATCGAAATACGCTTGCGCCAACATAGTACTGTTTGATTTAGCAAACGAGCTACGAATTATCTGGGCAATTTTTTCGACTTCAGAAGCGCTTTGCTGCTGTGACATTAGAACATCTCCGACTGTGAGTCATCGAAGATATGGTTATCTTGTGTTTCTAGTTTCAACGATTCACTGTCATTAATAAAATCAATTAACTCGTGAATATAGTTCATCTTAGCGGTGATCTGATAGATGGTACTACCAGTATCTAAACGTTGTACGTAACCTGCTTCATCTAATTTCTTAAGGATGAAGTTAAGCTGCTCCGAGATCTCGTTGCGGCTCGTTTTGAAGATACCTTTATTGGTTAATAACGCTAACTGTTGCTTTAACGTCGGTTCGTTCTCAATACCACGTAATAGCTCAGACAAGCGAATGGTATCGCCTGCACGCATAGCACAATCATGTACTAGCGCTGTCATTGCAAGGTCGAGGAAGTTAACCAATGGACGGAAAATATCGCGTACTTGGCGTAACTGTTGGCGGATATCCGCGCGATTTTCTTCTTCAATAGTACAGTAACAAGCGACGAAGGCGAGGCCGTCTTCAATGACTTTTACCTTACGGTTAATCAAACGCAGGTAATCATTTACCTTTTCAAACAAACTTTGTTCAGAAAGGTAGCGATAGGCGTCAGGCTGACTGACCTGACAAATGGTATGACCCTGTAACAATAATTCAACGGTAGTTTGAAACATGGGTTAAACCTCTTCTTGCATAGTTGTTGCTGATTCTTTATTTTCAGATGATAGTGTTTTTTTCACTGCAGACGACACTGTAGTCGTAGCTGCTGAGTCTGCGATTAACGCTTGCTTAGCATCACCATTGAGCAATGCCATTAGTGGATCATCATCGACATTCATCTGGATCAGGCGTTTGTTACGGCTATCAATCTCGTATAGGTGATCGAATAACTGCAATACCGACTTATCTGTCGACGGTGAGGCGGTCATGATCTGAATACCGTGTTGGTTTAACATGTCCAGCATGGCTTGAATGTTTTCAGAATGCAGTTCACCTAATTCATCCACTGGCCAAGTGATCACTGTACTCGCATCTGGACGTAACATCGTTGTTAAGCCAGTAAAGAAAGTGATTAGCGCTAAGTAAGATAAGCCCGTTGATGACACATCTTCTAATTCTTTCGGTGTTGTCGCACGCGTCGTTCGACCGTTTTCAACAATGGTAAATTCGATATCAAACAGTTCATTGTGTTGCATGCTGTTATTTTTCGGCAATACCGCCGACAGTTCATCTAAGCTATCGATTAAGTCCTGTGGAATACTGCGATCGTGGGTGAGTTCGGTATTGGCTTGATAAGCTTCAAATGCTTCGTTTACATTCTCAAGCTGCTGCCAATAACCTAACTTATCCATCTTAGTACGAATGGCAATCTTAATATCACCCAAGGCGGTAAAGAACTGTTTACCATTCATGTGGCTCGACAGTTTACGACCAGTGCGGGTAATGTTGCGATCAAAGTTACTTAAATGGGTATAGATAGATAGAATATCGTTAGCCCGCAATTCCACTTCGTGAGTGGTTGATGTTTGCAACAGTTTGGCGTTTTTCAGCACATAACTCAGCTGTTCGCCGCTATTGATTGCTTCTTCTAAACGGTAATTAACCAGCTCTGAATCACTTTCAATACGGTTTTCTAACCAGCCAATTTGTAGCGTGCTTTTCGAGTAACGTTTTAATTCGCTGCTAATTTTACTGACCGCGCTTAATACGTTGCTCTGCTGCTTACCTAACAGGCTCATCTGACTGTTAGTTAATTTAGAGATGTTGTTAACGCTGTATTCTGGTAATTCGTCGTTAGCAACAGCAGGGTAGTCGGTTAGTTTTACCAGGCTGTTATCTAAGCCTTTTAGTTGTAATGCTAAATCAGAGACTTGTTTATCAAGCTGGGTTTTCTCTTGTTCTAACTTGTCTGTTGATTGCTGATAATCTTGTTTTTTATCTTTTAGCTGTTGCTTGAAGCGCTGTATCGCGGCATCTAAACGACGTAAACGTTCGCGGCCTGGTTCAACTTGTGACCACGATGTTTCTAACCAGCTATTATACTTGTCGGCTTTTTGTTGGAATACTTTCGCATTCTCAACGGCTTGAGTGGTCTGTTTTATCTTGGCTGCAAGTGCGTTAAAGATACTGGCATTAATACCGGCGTCACTCAATGCGGCTTGCAGTGCTGCGGCAATACGTTGCGTCTCAATTTGCGCGTCATTACGCAAGCTATCAAGTGATATTTGGTAGCTATCAATGCGCTGATTATAGTCTGTTTCTAATTGACAATGGACGCCTAAACGTTCGTTGTTTAGTTCGTTGTGACGGTTTTGATAATCAACTTTAGCTTGGCTTAATGCTTGTTGCGCCTGGTCTAACAGTAGTTCGGTTTCAGCTAATTCAGTTTGAATACGCGCAATAGCCAGGGTCTTATGCTGCTCTAATTTAGCGTTTAACTCATCTTCTTCATTCACTAGACTCGTCAGCAATTGGTTCTGTTTGAACAATAATTGCTTGCTCGACATTAGCTGCTTATCCAGTTCTTCGACTTCTTTATTCAGCTGCTCAAGAGCTTTTTGTAGTTGTTCAAGTTCTGTTTTCTTAGCGCCAATTTGGGTCGAGATATGCTGTTCTTTTTCTGCTAGCGCGCTGTCGGTAAACGAGGCATTTTCTAGGGCATTGAGGTTGACCTTGATGCCATAAAAGTCTTGTACTTGAGTGAGTGCTGTTTCTGACACCGTATTTTTCGCAGCGTCAGCAAAGGCGGTTAATAACTCAGGTTCAAGATGCAAGTGTTTGAGCAACTCAGGGTTAATCACACGACCGATATTAGCTTGCCAATTTGGCACATGTTCAGCAAGGAAAGCATGTAAAGAGCCTTTTTCTGGGCTTAATAATGCTTGCACATCACGGTGCTGCTGGGCTAAATGGTTTAATTCAATTTTTAAGCGGTCATTAGTTTGTAAAGCTTGATGCTGTTTTTGGCGTAAGCTTTGTGATTCATTGCTAATGCGATTATAGGCTTCTTGACGCTCGTTAATATTACGACGACATTGGCTTAAATTCTGTTGCAGTTGCTGAGATTGCAGCGTCAACTCGGGATCAAGTTGTGGTTGTGTTAACTGCAGATTAAGCGAGATCTTAGTGTGTTCAAGTGGAGTTTTCTTGTCATTTAACTGATCAACCAATACTTGCGTTTGTGTTCTTAATTCACTTTCCAGTGTCGCATAGTGCAGTTTGTTTTCACTTAACGCTGTGGTTAACTGCTGCTGTTGAGAGCTAATTTCGTTGGTGAGTTGCTGTTCACGTTTGTTGAATTCAAGTTCTTGTTGCTGCTGTTGCTCGGTAAAGGTGCGGCTTAGATCGGCAGACTTTTCACTTAATTGAGTTTTTTCATTGTTTAGATTGATTAAACGTAAGGTAAAATCAGACAGCTCAGAGCCACGCTGTTGATACGTCGCGGCTTCATCATCTTCAAAATCAATCTTCTCTTGTTCTAATTTATCTAGATCGTGTTTAATTTCACGCTGGGCTTTTTCTTCATCGTGGCAAGCATCTTCAATCGATAATACTTGTTGTCTGTGGTTTTCTTTTAAATCAGCAAGCTCGACCAGAACGTCTTTTAAACGTGCGTCGGCGATAACTTGATCTTGGTTACACTTGTCTTGATAGATAGCGGCAAGGTGATGTAAGTGCTGTAGGTCTGCTTTGATTTCAACCAGTGAATCAATGTCAGTTAATGACGATAAGATCTTTTCTTCTAAATTAAGGATCGCTTGTGATGAATGCAGATCGGCTAACCAGCTATCAATATCGCTTTTATCAATGTTGACCATGTCGGTAACATTGTTGCTGAGCATTTCAGAACTGATGGCATCTTGCGAGATCTCGATGATCATTTGTTTGATCACGTCGAAATTAGAGATCTTGTTGAATACTGACGTGACTACTTTTTCAATGTGCTTAATCGGTGATTGGCTCATTGAAAAACGTTGTTGTAGCGGGCGCAGTGATTTCTTGCCGCCAAGGTCGCGATGATTTTGAATGACTCTTGCATAATCATCCACACTCAACAAACTGCTCACTTCACAACGTACTTGCGTTCTATAGTTACGCTTGATCTCATCATCGCCAAAGATATTGCCACTCTGATCAAGGTACATCTTGATATCGAACGGGCTATCAATAAAGCGGTAAAGCAGCTTGTCGCCATCACTCTTAATTAATACATGGCACAACTGCGGTGTGTCAGTGCCGTTCGGACGTTGGTAGTCAAACACGATGTAACTGGTTTTGCGTGGCAAATAATAAGCGGCAAATGATTTCTTGTTAGCATTACGCTCAACAATACGCCCAGGTCTAGCACCCCAAAACAGCATCGGCAGTTTAAGTAGCGTTGTTTTACCCGCACCATTGGTACCTGCAACCTTGATATTACCCGCGTTATTTAACTCAAGTAGTTTACCAGGCCAAAAGCTATCAATAAGGTAGGTTTTGCGACAAAGATATTGTTGTGAAGAATTGGTCATCATCATTATTATTTTGCAAGAAATCGAACCCCATATTTTAACTGAATGATGCCCAAGATGTAAGGGAAAAAGATAAGTTTAATGGGGTGATGCTTGGTTCTGTTCAGATTATCGGCAATCTTGGACACGACTCTGGATTTATGCAAGTTAAGTGAATATTCTTGCATATATAAAATATTATAATACAATCCGTTAGATTATTTTATATTAACAAGCGAAAATTAGGCGTTAACTGGCATATTATGTCGTTAATAAGCCTTGTTTAGGGATTATAGATGGAAAACAAACTCGGACTTGGCATGTTAGTGGCGTTGGTATTTAGTACCATGGTCGGTGCCGGAATCTTTAGTCTGCCGCAAAATGTGGCAGTATCAGCTGCTCCTGGCGCAATCACTTTAGGTTGGTTGATTACTGGTTGCGGCATGCTGGCATTGGTCACGGTATTACGTAATTTAGTGGTGCGTTACCCTAATTTGAACGGCGGCATCTTTTCGTACGCACAAGCGGGTTTTGGTGATTACATCGGTTTTATGTCTGCTTGGGGTTACTGGATCTGTAACTTATTAGCCAATGTATCTTATGCAGTGGTGTTCTTTAGTGCGATTGGCTACTTTGTTGATACCCCAGAAAACCCAATGATGGGACAGGGTAATACACCGATTGCAGTATTAGGCGGTTCGCTACTCATTTGGTTTATGCATGCATTGGTATTACGTGGTGTGACACGTGCGGCCCTGATTAATGTATTTGCAACTATTGCTAAAATCATTCCTATTTTGACTTTCGTTTGTTTGGTTATCATGGCGTTTAAACTGGATAAATTCACCATCGATTTTTGGGGCGATAAAACCCCTGAATTAGGCTCGGTATTAGAGCAAGTGAAAGCCACTATGATGGTGACATTATGGGTATTTATCGGTATTGAAGGGGCGGTTATTTTATCTAACCGTGCTAAAGATAAACGCGACGTGGCGAAAGCAACCGGTATTGCCTTGTTCTCGGCATTAATACTCTATATTGCAGTGAGCTTATTCACTTTAGGTGTGATGACTCAGCCTGAAGTTGCAGCATTACAAAACCCATCAATGGCACATATTTTAGAAGTGATTGTTGGTCCTTGGGGTGCAATGCTGATTAATGCTGGTTTGATTGTATCGGTATCTGGTGCGTTATTGAGCTGGACAGTGGTGAGCGCAGAAGTGCCTTTCATCGCGGCTAAAGAAGGCTTGTTCCCGAAAGCATTTGCTGCCGAAAACAGTAAAGGTGCGGCAACAACATCATTGTGGTTCTCATCTTGTCTGGTGCAATTATTTTTAATCTTAACGTTATTACAAGAAAGCTCGTATTTGGCCTTGGTAAACATTGCCACATCAGCGGTATTATTGCCGTACTTTCTAGTGGGTGCTTATGGCGTGAAAGTCGCGTTAAGCGGTGAAGGTTACAGTGCCACTGAAAACCGTAAAAAAGACCTGTTTATTGCCTTGGTTTCATCGTGTTACGGTGCTTGGTTGGTGTATGCCGCTGGTGCGGAATACATGCTGTTATGTGCCTTGCTGTATTTACCGGGTGTATTGATTTACAAAAAAGCCTTGAGCGAGAAACAACAAACATTCAGCAAGCGCGATTATGCTTATTCGACCTTACTGTTAGCGGGTGCTGGCGGTGCTATTTATCTGTTATCAACCGGCGTACTGTCTCTTTCTTAGCATTTGAACCACAATTTTGTTACTCTTATCGTCTATTTAAGTTCTGGCACTTATAACGTATAGGCGCATGTTGTAAAAGGGATTGTAACGATGATTGTGGTTGTATATTTAATTTTAGGCGCGGCAGCTGGCTTGATGGCTGGCCTGTTTGGTGTCGGTGGCGGTTTGATTATCGTCCCTGCATTAATTGTATCTTTTAGCTTCCAAGACCTTTCGCCAGATGTACTCACTCAGTTAGCGATAGGCACTTCTCTCGCAACTATTATCTTTACCTCCCTGAGTTCGATTAAAACCCACCACAGCAAAGGTGCAATTGATTGGGAACTAGTTAAACGGTTAACTGTTGGTATTGTTATTGGTGCCGTGCTGGGCAGTATTTTTGCCGATTATTTGCCTGGTGAAACATTACAAATGATCATCGGTATTTATGCGCTAACTGTGGCGGTGCAGATGGGCTTTGATCTGAAACCGAAAGCAGAGCATGATTTACCCCAAGGCGCTGGCTTGACTGTCGCAGGTGGTATTATTGGTGCTATCTCGGCTTTATTCGGTATTGGTGGTGGCTCGCTCACTGTACCTTACTTGTCTTGGTGCCGCGTCGAAATGCGTCATGCGGTTGCAACCTCTTCTGCGTGTGGTTTACCGATTGCGGTGGCGGGTGTATGCAGTTATATCGTCACGGGTTGGAATAACCCTGATTTACCAGAATACAGCTTAGGTTATATTTATTTACCGGCATTCTTTGGTATTATTATTACCAGTACTGTGTTTGCCAAACAAGGTGCAAAACTGGCGCATTCATTACCGAGTCATGTGTTAAAACGTTATTTTGCGCTGTTATTATTAGTTGTTGGTTCGAAGTTTATTTTCTTCTAAAACGAACATTTTATTGATCTAGGCTATAAATAATTAAAAAACCTACCCATTAAGTGTAGGCGAATGCTCGATTTTGTTATATGTATGCTAAAATCCCCCCCTAAGTAGTCGTTTATTAAGGGGGCAATTTGTTAAAATTAACGGCCGCGATCACTGCATTACAACAACAGGTTATCCATGCTCAACCTGAGCAAACACGGATTTCTGTTGATTTACAGCCCTTAAATTCAACTGAGCTTATTGAATGGCTTGGCGCTCAAGTTTTATTCCCGCAATTTTATTGGCAATCTCGAGACGGTGGCGAAGAAGTTGTCGCGCTCGGACAATGCTGCCATTGTCATGATGTTAGTCTCGCCAAAACACTGTTTACTGAACCGCAGCGCATGTGGGGCGGGCAAGCCTTTTCTAGTCAAGAATCTAATAAAGAGTCTAGTCAGTCGCTTAACAACAGCGACAGAACTACTCGCAATTACTATTTCTTACCGCAAATAGAGTTAACCCGTCAGCAAACGCATTGGCAACTATCGGTCAACCTACCAGCCAATCGACCAGCAATATCAGTAGCCAAACAATCAATGGCAGACGCGGGTTACGATAAAACGCAGCTATTGGCAAGTCTTGCGGAGCTAATTGCACCTGCACCGATACCATTGCCACAATCTTACAAGATTGAATCTCGCCGTCATTATCCTGAGTTCAAACAATGGTCTCATCTGGTCACTAAAGCGTTAACCGCAATCGATGAGCAATATTTTGCCAAAGTGGTATTAGCGAGAAAAACGGTATTAACCTTAAACCGGTCTTTGTCAGCGACGCAGTTTTTACAACAAAGCCGTCAAGTTAATCAGCACTGTTTTCATTTTATTTTTGCTATCCATGCTGATGATTATTTTGTTGGTTCAACACCTGAACGGTTATTTAGTCGCGATGCCGATAACTTACATACCGAAGCGCTTGCTGGAACCGCGGCGCGAAGTTTGGATGCTGCGGAAGATCGCGCGCTCGCAAACTGGTTACTTAACGACAAAAAAAACCGTTACGAAAACCGTTTAGTGGCAGATGATTTATTATCCCGTTTACAACCGCGTTGTCGATCTCTGCAAGTTGAAAAGCGTCCTGAGTTAATCAAGTTGCGTAAAGTGCAGCACCTCAAACACAAAATAGCAGGGCAGTTAATGGCAGGTGTTGATGATGCAGAATTGCTCACAAGCCTACAACCAACGGCTGCGATTGCTGGATTGCCACGTCAACCAGCATTAGATTTTATTGCTGACAACGAACCGTTTGACCGCGGTTGGTACAGTGGGGCATTGGGTTATATCGGCCAACAACAGAGCGAATTTTGCGTAGCGATTCGTAGTGCGCGGGTATTAGGGCGTGAATTACAGTTATTTGCTGGTGCCGGGATTGTTCCTGGTTCTGATCCAGAAAGTGAGTGGCAAGAGTTAGAGCGTAAAACCGCGACCTTATTAACCTTGCTGGAACCTGATGCGAACGACTATCGTGCAGATTACGGTAGCAGTACGACTAATAATAGAAATACGACTAATAGTACTAATAAGCATGTGCTTGCCAATCAATTTGCCTCGGAGCAACAACGCGCATGATGACGAATCAATCATTTGCAGACATACAAGCACCCTTAAATCGCTTATGGGCGAGTTTAATTTTAGAAGAACTGAGCCGTTTAGGTGTACGCCATGTGTGCGTGGCACCGGGCTCACGATCTACGCCACTGGTATTAGCGGCGGCAGATCATGATGATTTAATCCTGCATAGTCATTTTGATGAACGTGGATTGGGTTTCTTTGCACTCGGTTTAGCGAAGTCATTACAAGCGCCAGTGGCTGTGATTGTCACATCGGGAACGGCGGTAGCGAACTTATTGCCTGCCGTGGTCGAGAGTGGATTAACCAAAGAAAAGCTAGTATTGCTCACCGCTGACCGCCCGTTAGAGCAAATTAATTGCGGTGCCAATCAAGCCATTCAACAAACGGGGTTATTCTCTAGCCATGTTTGTCATGAACTGTTATTACCGAGCCCAAGTTTGAGTATTACCCCACAGTGGCTGCTGAGTAATATCGATCAAAGCTTGGCGGTGCAGCAACAAGCAGGTGGCGCGGTACATATTAACTGTCCTTATCCTGAACCGCTTTATGGCGGTGACGCTGATTTTAGTGACTACCTTGCTGGGATAAGCAATTGGCAAGCGCAGCAACAACGCTATTTATCCATTCACTCACCTTGTCGCAATTATTTAGCGACCAACCCGACTGCAAAACTCTGCTCGACCATGCCTGTGGTGAACCGCAAAGGCTTAGTGGTTATTGGCGCGATGAATACTGCTGACATGCAAGCGATTAAACAATGGGCTAAGGTCATGGGCTGGCCAGTATTGGTTGATCCACAATCTGGTGGTAGCAGTGCTTGGTCGCATTATGATGTTTGGCTACAGAACCAAACCTGTCAGGATAAATTAGCGGAAGCTGAGATCTTAGTGCAATTTGGCGCGCGGTTAGTATCAAAACGTTTGGGTCAGTTCATCGCCCTGCATGACTGGCAAGATTACTGGTTAATCGCCCCACAAGCGGGACAGTTAGACCCTTACCATCAGCGCTGTAAGCAATTTGTTAGCCCAATACAGCATTGGCTAACCTTGTTTGCCAATGGCGAATTAAATACTGAATTATCTACAAGTGGCAAGTTAGCTACAGGTCGCAACACTTTCGCCGAACTTGATGTGCAACACAGTGATGTTGACGGCTATGAATGGGCCAGAGTACTAACGGTTGCTAGTGTAACTGTTCGACAGTTGATTGAAATTAATCATATTGATGAGTTAACTGAGATTAGTTTTGCCGCCACCTTAGATACCTGCTTCTCCACAACATTGCGCAACAAGCCGACTAGTTTATTCATTGGTAATAGCTTAATTGTCAGATTATTAGATATGTTTGCAGCATTACCCAATGTCCCGGTATTTAGTAACCGTGGCGCGTCGGGTATTGATGGTTTATTAGCAACAGCGGCGGGTGTACAGCAAGGCCAGCAGCAAGCGATGCTTTGCCTGTTAGGTGATACATCCTTGTTATATGATTTGAACTCGCTGGCGTTATTTTCTAAGCCGACGCATCCGAGCGTTATTGTGGTATTGAATAATGACGGTGGCGCTATTTTCGATATGCTACCTGTTGCAGAAAAGCAAAAAGAACAGTTATATCGTATGCCGCATGGGTTTAATTTCTCACATGCAGCAGCGATGTTTGATTTAGATTATGTTCAACCTAAGAGCTTGGCTGATGCACTTTCTGTGATCCATCATAGCTTACACCCGATGACTGAAGTGACAGGTGAAGCCCGTACTTTACTTGTCGAGATAGTGACACCCGCAGGGGCCGCCGCCAAGCAACTGAAGCAATTATTCAGCGAGGTAAAAGATGCGAAATTTATCTAGCATGATTATCAAGACACAAACGCTATTACCGTTATATTCAGAATCTGTTGAGTCTGCCAGCAGCCTTTCACAAGGCGCTGTCGCCAAACCAAGCTTGGTATTTCTACATGGCTTGTTGGGATCTACGCAAGACTGGCAGCAAATCGTGTCGCATTTATCGCCGGACTATCAGTGTATTTGCATTGATTTACCTGGCCATGCTGGTAGCCAAGCGGTGACCGCGAATGACTTTCAACATGTGCAGCAACTTATCATTGCGACCTTGGCACAGTATGAACTTGAGCATATCGTTTTTGTTGGTTATTCGTTAGGGGCGCGTATTGCCATGCACATTGCTAGCGAGCCCGCGGCTAATTGGCCGTACAGCATCGATGGCATGTTATTAGAAAGCGGTAACCCTGGTTTAAACAGCAGCGCCGAACAATTACAACGTGGGTTACATGATTTAGGTTGGGTGACACGTTTTAGCGAAGCACCATTATCGCAGGTATTACCCGATTGGTATCAGCAAGGTGTATTCGCCTCATTAACCAATACGCAAAAAACCGCCCTGATTGCCACGCGCAGTCATATTCAAGCTGACTACAATGGATTTAATGGCGGTAAGCAGATAAGTAAAATGCTGGCGGCAACGTCACTGTCGAAACAAGGTTATTTATTACCACAATTACAAGACACCGCATTTCCGGTGTGCATGGTATGTGGTGAATTAGACCCTAAATTTGTGCAATTAACCCAAGCCAGTCAGCTCGACCATCATGTTGTCGCCGATGCTGGGCATAACGTACATGCAGACCAGCCGATTGTATTTTCAGCGTTAGTCAGAGGGTTAGTTAGTGACAGCATTAAGAATAAAGCTGCACAACAGAGCGCTGCTTAAGGACGTTGTTTCGACTGTAGTGGTAGAATGATTTTAGAAAGTAGATGTAGACATTTAGTTTTGAGATTTAGTTTAGACATGCAGATTAGACATTTAGCTATTTATACATAAAAGATTAGCTATTCATATATACAAGATCAGGAATTATTATGAGCAGAACAGTTGGTATTACCGAAGAAGAACTATACGCACAGGTTGAATGGCAAGATTGCACAGGTGAATACCAAGATATTCATTTTCATAAATCGTTAGATGGTATTGCAAAAATCACCATAGCCCGACCACAAGTACGTAATGCGTTCCGTCCACAAACTGTAAACGAAATGATGCAAGCGTTAGCTGATGCGCGTTATGACTCAAAAGTAGGCGTGATCATTTTAACTGGCCTAGGCGAACATGCATTCTGTTCTGGTGGCGATCAAAGTGTTCGTGGCGATTACGGCGGTTATAAAGACGACGAAGGCATGCATCACTTAAACGTATTAGATTTCCAACGTCAGATCCGTACCTGTCCAAAACCTGTTATTGCTGCAGTCGCGGGTTATGCCGTGGGTGGTGGTCATGTATTACACATGATGTGTGATTTAACCATTGCAGCAGACAATGCTCAATTTGGCCAAACAGGTCCTAAAGTGGGTTCATTTGACGGCGGCTGGGGCGCATCATATATGGCGCGTATTGTTGGTCAGAAGAAAGCCCGTGAAATTTGGTTCTTGTGTCGTTTCTATGATGCTAAAGAAGCCGAAGATATGGGCTTAGTGAATACGGTTGTGCCACTGGCAGATTTAGAACGTGAAACAGTCCGTTGGTGTCGTGAAGTATTACAACACAGCCCTATGTCATTACGTTGTTTAAAAGCGGCATTAAATGCCGATTGTGATGGTCAAGCTGGCTTACAAGAATTAGCCGGTAATGCCACTATGATGTTTTACATGACGGAAGAAGGGCAGGAAGGCCGTAATGCCTTTAATGAAAAACGTCGTCCTAATTTCGATAAATTCCCGCGCAACCCTTAATGAGCAAGTGGAGCATTATTAATGCCACGTAAGGTTAAGCTGTATCATTATCAGTTACCTTTAGACTGTGCCATGATATTACGTGGCCAGTCTGTAAATGTACGTGAAGGTTGGCTGCTTGAACTGCAAGAAAATGAAGTGCAGCAAGAGCAGAACAACAGCTCTCAAGTCATGAATATAGGGCGCGGTGAAATTGCGCCTTTACTTGGTTTTAGTACAGAGACAGCAGCACAAGCAAAGCGACAACTAGAAAGTGTGATTAAGATCTGGTTAGATCAGGGTGTCGTAGCGCTAAGCGGCTGTTACCCCTCAGTGGCGTTTGGCTTTAGCATGGCGCTGTTAGAATTAGAAGATGGGCTACCGCAAACTACTCATAGCAACAATAATGATAATAACGCTAACAGTGCGTTATTATTGCCTGCTGATATTGGATTAATCACCGCTAAACATAACCAACTGGTGCAGAGTGCGTTATGTAAGTTGAAAATAGCGACGCAAACAACGGACGAAGCGGCTTGCCAAGACGGTGGCATTGCCCAGCACTTACTACAGACATATCCCCATTTACGCTTACGTTTAGATGCTAACCGCCGTTGGTCATTAGCTGCAGCACTGGCTTTTGCAGAGCAAATCCCTGTTGACTATCGCCAACGTATCGATTTTATTGAAGAACCTTGTCATACCCCGAATGACTGTTTACGTTTTTCCCGAGAAACGGGCATTGCCATTGCGTGGGATGAAAGCTTACGTGATGCACAAGGGCGGGGCGCTTTCGACCTTATTTCCTCGGCAAACAGTTCATCGAATGCCACTGTTAAAGCCATTGTCATCAAAGCCGTTGTTATCAAACCTATGTTGACGGGCACGGTTGCTTATTGTGCTGAGTTAATTGCCCATGCCCATCAACAGGGCTTAACAGCTGTAATCAGTTCAAGCTTAGAATCTAGCTTTGGTTTAGTGCAATTAGCACGTTTGGCACAAACCTTTACCCCTGAAACGACACCCGGCTTAGATACCGTCAATGTATTTAAACAGCAACTGGTTCAGCCTTGGCCAAATTGCACCTTACCCTTACTCCCATTATCTAACCTGCCAGTGACTATCTATGAATAACAATAAAACTATCATTACAGATAACGTTAACTTTACCGATTGGCCTTGGCTACATTGGGCTAATAGCAATCCAGCCCAAGTCGCTCTGGTGTATGGTGAACAGCAATTCACTTGGCAGCAGGTTAATGATCTCGTTAACGATCATGCTAAACAGTTAACAGGGCAAGGTGTTGGGAAAGGGCATGTTATAGCAGCAGTAAGCACTAACAACTTAACTGTGCTGTGGTTGTACTTGGCTTGCTTGCGACTCGGCGCTTGTTGCGTGATACTCGATCCGAAGCAAAGCTGCGAGCAGCTAAATGACAAGCTGGAAACCTTGGCGGCGAAGTTTATTTGGTTATCTGCTCCGGAGTTACATGTATTAGCGGCCCTGAATGATGACGGCGCTAAGCAGTTAGTCTTTACTTACGGTGAAGAGTCTTGCGTTGCAGGGGCTTGTACCCACCATGACCTTAATAATGCCGCTGTCGATGACGTTAAATGGCAAGCGCAGCGAATCGCCAGTATTGTCTTTACGTCGGGCTCAAGTGGCAAAGCCAAAGCCGTGGCGCATAATGCAAACAACCACTTGTATTCTGCCGCAGGTTTATTGCAATCCTTCGCTTATAGCGCGCAAGACAGCTGGCTATTATCCTTACCTTTATTTCATGTATCGGGACTGGCGATTGTCTGGCGCTGGTTATTTGCTGGTGGACAACTGGCGTTACCGGCAACAAACAGCTTAGTCGAACAGTTAGCAACAGTGACGCACGCCTCTTTAGTGCCAACGCAATTAAAGCGATATCTTAGTGAAATAGATTTAGATAAAGACACCATTAGCCTGAAACGTATTTTGTTAGGGGGTGCGGTCATCCCTGTGGTTTTAACCGATAAAGCCAAGTCCATGGGTATTGAATGTTGGTCTGGATACGGCATGACAGAAATGGCATCGACTGTTACCGCTAAACTAGCGGATAGTAGCGCGGGTGTTGGGACTGTATTGGCGTATCGTGAATTAATTCTGAGTGATAAAAGTATCAAAGTACGTGGCGCGAGTTTGGGGATCGGCTATTACAATCGTGGCGTATTACGCAGCATGACTGACGACAACGGTTGGTTGGTCACGGGCGATCTTGGCGAGACAAGATGCACTGATACACTATCTAATAAGCTACTCGATGAACTGTTTATTCTAGGACGTAGTGACAACATGTTTATTTCTGGTGGTGAGAATATTCACCCAGAGCAGATAGAGCGCGTTTTACTTTCGCATCCGTTAATTAATCAAGCGTTAGTGTTCCCACACGAAGATGCAGAGTTTGGTCATCGGCCAATTGCGGTGATTGACGCGATTGGACACTTATCAGTCAGTGAAATGAATAACTACTTACAAAACAAGCTGATTAAATACATGCGACCAGTAAATTATTATGCATTACCAGAGTCAATAAATGTGACCGGTATCAAGTTAAATCGCGCTGTTGTTCAACTATGGGTCACAAGTTTGTGTAAATAGTTGAGCTAGATGAGAATTACTCTTGCTTGCCATAAATCTGACTTGGTGTTCGCTTTGTTTTCTTGTAGTATAGCTATTCTTCCTTATTCATCAGAGGAATAGCGGTAAGGTACTTATGATTTACGATGCGATGTAACTAACAGAGATGTAGTATGCTTAATATTAATACTCAGGTAATTGAGATCCCGGAACCTATGTTTCGTGGTTGGCAACAAACTGTAGAGTTGATCGCTGGAATAATGAATTTACCAGCAGCATTAATTATGCGCGTTCACCATAGTGATGTACGCATATTTTCTTCAAACGACACCGCTAATCCAATATCTTCGCTATTATCTGAATCCAAGCAATTAAGCTGTTATAGCGCGCAGGTTATTTATAACCGTGCAGCAGTATTAATTGAAGATGCGCGACTCGATTCAATCTGGTCTTTTGACGATAATGTTAACGCTGACATTATGGCTTATTATGGTTTGCCGCTTACTTGGCCAGACGATCAAGCCTTTGGTACACTCTGTGTTTTAGATACCCAAGCGCGTGAATTTACCCCGCATTGCAAATTGCTGGTGGCGCGTTTCCAGCAATCGATGAATGCTGATCTCGCTGTTCTTTACGAAAAAGCAGAATTACAACAGGCTAACCGTAAATTACAGAACTTACTGACTAAAAAGACAATGGCGTTGAGTTTGTCTCATCAAGCGTTATTGCATGAACAAGATAGCCGTTCGGCACTAGAATCTACACTTATATACCAACAAGAATATGATGCACTTACCGGTGTCGCTAACCAGCGTTCATTAGTGCAACAGATGGAAAGCATGCTGAAATCTGTTGATGATGAAAATGAACTGGCGGTTATTTACCTTGGTATCCGCAATTTTAAATCGATTAATAACAGTTATGGCTATGATATTGGCGATAAAGTGCTGTTAGAAGTCAGTCAGCGTATTCATCAACAGTTAACGACTGAGTATTTAGTTGCACGTTGTTGGGGCGATTCGTTTGCGATAGTGGTTCGCGATGAAATTGTCGTTGAACAAGTGATTGATCTCATATCTCGTCTTACAGACGCTTTTGAATCGACGTTTCTTATTGATGATTTTACTATCACCACGCGCGTGTGTTTTGGTATTGCGTTAGCAGGGTCAGCCGCCGACAAAGGTATTTCCTTAGTTGAGAAAGCGGAAGCCGCGATGACGGCGAATAAAGATAAAGGCACGCATTACAATTTCTTTACCGAAGAATTAAGCGCGGTTATTGGTGAGCGTCATTATTTAGAATCGCATTTAGCTGAAGCACTGGATAAGCAAGAAATGTCGGTACATTACCAGCCGATGATATGTGTTAAAACTCAGCAGGTATTAGGTGCAGAAGCATTAATCCGTTGGCATAACCCAATATTAGGCGCGGTCGCTCCTGATCGCTTTATTAATTTAGCTGAGCAGAATGGTCAGATCTTAGCATTAGGTAATTTTGTATTACGTACGGCAATGAAACAGGCTGCGCAGTGGCGTAACAGCTTTGGTGATGACTTTTGTATTGCTGTGAATATATCGCCTGTACAGCTCCGTGATGACAATTTAGTGTCTCGGGTCGCTCAGCTATTGGCTTATTATCAGTTACCGGGTAGTTCGTTAGAGCTTGAAATCACTGAAGGTGTATTACTACAAGACGAGCAGAAGGTGACTAAATCGCTTGCTGGCTTGAAGAAGCTTGGTGTGAGTATTTCGTTAGATGACTTTGGTACGGGTTATTCGTCATTAAGCTATTTGCAGAAGTATTCGTTTGATACCTTGAAGATAGATCGCAGCTTCATTATGAATTTAATGGAATGTGAGCAAAATAAAGAATTAGCGCGCGCGATTATAGCCATGGCGAAGAAGCTTAATTTGCAAGTTGTGGCAGAAGGTGTAGAAACGCCAGAGCAACATCAGTTTATTGTTGATGAAGGTTGTGATTATGGTCAGGGTTATCTGTATGGTAAACCAGTACCAGCGACTATGTTTACATCTCAGTACCTTAGCCGACAAGCTATTTAATTGCGCTGGAATCGATCGACTTGGTTGGATAGTGTGCAAACGATGTTTATAGTGAATAAAACTACTATAAACGGTTGCAAAGAATCGGTGAATAGTTAATAATTCACTCGTTGTCAAGCACAACACGTTTGATGGGTGCCTTATGGGTCCCTCCGCATTGATACTCTGTGAACTCGGCCAGGTCCGGAAGGAAGCAACCGCAGCAGATGATTCAAGTGCCGGAGTGAGGCTTGTAGGGTATCCTTCAAAAGTGTTGTGCTTTTCGCGTTTCTGACGTTCTGCTTTTCAAATCAATCTCTTACCGAATAATCTTCATACCACCTATCTTAGTTACACTGCTCTTTGTAGTTATAGTCCTGTATCCGTTATTAATCCAGTTTTGTATTACATTACTACAGCGGTATGCCTGATATATATTGCTGCATCATCGCGCTACGCTGTGTCATTAGAGCATTAAATTGTTCTTTTTGAGGTTCAGTTAATACTTGATGGCGAGTTTTTAACATATTTAATCGGACATCAACCATGCAGATTTATTAATTTTTTATCTTGAAAAAAATAATGAAGTGGTGAACTAATTTTGGCTACTGAATCGGGTTTAGTTTTAGGGGGGGGCGGGATTAGAAGTACAACCTACTTTCTTGATTTTAAACATGATTTAATGCTGAATTTGTGTTGATTTGCAGTATGAAAGATTATTATAATATGTGTATAAGCAACCGCTCATTCTATTTAGGTTAACTCAGTGCAAACCGCTATATTTACGCCCCTAAACTTAACATTGTTTAACACTCTCACCGCTTTATTTGGCGGCCGTTGTATTTCCATTTTTTACGATTAATACCTTGCTGCGCTTCTCATTGCAATCTCCACTGCAACTTTTACATAAAAATTCATAACGACTCCATTTTTGGGGCTAACGAAGTGTGCGTTTAAAAGGTATTAACATTCAATGAAAATTAACCGACTTTGGCTGGCAGATACGCTCGCGCTTATGTCATTTACCATTATTACCGGCATGTTTATCGAAATTGCTATCGTAGGAATGACAGTACAACAATCGATTCAATCGCGCATACTGTGTCAACCCATCAATATATTGACGGGACGTATGTATGGTATTTATCGAGATAACATAATAGTTCAAACGGATAAGAAAATACCCGGTAAAGGCGCGAAAATAATCGGTGATATCCTTGCCTATATTACGTTTCAGCTCCCGCTTTACATCGGTATTTTATGGGTAATTGGGATGGATATATCCAGTATCGTCAAAGCGGCGTTCACCCAGACCGCTGCACTACTGGTATTAGGTGCGCCATATGGCTATTGGTTAACTAAAGTGCGAGCATTTATTATTCCCGCCCCCGTATCGGTTAAAATTTAAAACAAAAATATCCGTCTAGTGGTTCACTTTATTAATCTTTTTGTTTTTCGTAAACTATATGCCTGCTAGTAGTTAGTGAGTTTACTACACTAAATGAAGCATAAGCTGTCTACAAATTTTATTGTGACAATTTATGCTTCAAACTACAGCTTTTCGTGTTTCAGATGTTCTTATTTTAAATCAATGTCTTATCGAACAATATTCGCTTATTTATTAGTTAATTCTTTCTTAGTTTACTGCCCCATGTAGTTATAGTTCTGTATTCGTTATTAAGAAAATTTTGTATTACATTGCTACTGCGGTATGCCTGACATATATTGCTGCATCATCGTGCTACGCTGTGTCATTAAAGCATTAAATTGTTCTTTCTGAGGCTCAGTTAATACTTGAAATACTTGATGGCGAGTTTTTAACATATTTAATCGAACATCAACCATAGACGCCTGATGTTTGGTTATCATTTCACGTGCTTTAGATTCGTCAAACGTTGCACTGTTTATTAGTGATTGAGATTCTGTCATATGAGTTTGCATACTTGTTATCATGCTTTTCCCTCCTGACTTTTCCTCCATTGCCGTTGTCATAATTGATTGAATTTGTTGCTGCTGTGCTTTTGTCAGGTTTAATTGAGAGTACATCATGCCGCCGTGCATCATGCCTCCGCCTCCATGCATCATACCGCCGTACATCATGTCACCATGATTATTTTTCATGTTATCGTTCGCCTGACTCACTGAGATACCAGCGGAACTAAGGCTAAGTGCTAATACGATTATGCTAAATATATTATTGTTCACATCATGCTCCATATATTTTAAGGTTAAATAATTGGAAGGCTCAGAGCTTGTATTTTGCTACATAAAATAGAACACAAGAGAGGGCCACTTGATTCATATAACTGATGATTACAAAAGTATAATACGCCTTGCATAATTAAGCTCAACGATAGCGATAATAATCGAAAATAAGAAATAAAATACAGCGCCATTATTTTTAAGTTGTCGATATAGTTAGTAATGACGGTGTTATTTTATGAGTTGAATAGGGGAGGGCGTTCGATGTCTTCACTTCAGCTACAGCATATAATAAGTATCACCATCGGTTAGTACAATAACTTAACACTCTTATGGCCTACTGTGGATTGGTGCAATAGCGCTAAGCCGAATTTGCCCAGAAGTTAGTTAGTGCAACTACTAATGCATATTTTATTCATGACAGTTTGCCATACATTTACTCATGTAAGGAATGGGAGTGATTTGTCATATCACGACTGCACACTCGCTTTTGTCCCTGTAGCGATTTGTATTCTAAGATCAAAAAACTCCAGTTAGGAGGCCAATTTCAATGAACCACAATAACCACTACAGTAGTGGTCAACTAATTAGTTTTATCGATAGTTGTGGTTAGAATTAAGCCACAAAACTCTACTTACATAGCACTCTTAACTCACTATCCACTTTATCAAGCCGGTCGTATAACCCCTTAGGCTCAGACATTATTTTTTCTCTATATTGACCTATAGAAATCCGATTAGTTTCATCCCATTTATATGGTTGGCTATCCCATTTAGCCAAATATATGTGCCAATCGGCTAATAAAAAATACACCCTGTTATCGCTATATTTACTCTTTGCTACAAAGCCCACGTTTTTCCAATCACTTTTTTGACCAGTTTTATTAATCCAATTACTAATGTGAGTGCTAGTAAATTCGTTTAGTGCAATATCAGTAATATCACCATGCTTTAATGTGGTAATACTGCTGTCAATTTCATATTTATATTTTTCCAAAGACTCGGTGATACTTTTATTTATTTTACGGCTTATAAAATTCACTAAGTTGGTATTTGCTTCCACCATAAAATCATACATTTCTTTTTCTTCGTCTAGAGGTAAATTTAAGCTGTAGTCAGATAGGGTCATAATTTTTTTCCACGGTTTGTTTTTATTTATTTTGCTAATGATTAGCTGATATTCAATAAAAGCATTTTTGACATTCGTTTTATTACAAGAGGCACAGCAATTAGCAACCCAGGCATCGATCCCTTTTTTAGCGGGAGAAACCGTTGAAAAGTAGGGATAATGATAGAAGGGAATTTCCACTTTTCCTGATAATGAAAGATTGCATTTGTGTAAATCCACGTTAGTCTTTTGCCATACCAAAATATCTTTTTCTAACTTAAAACCCTTGTAGCTTTGAGGTTGTGGAACAGTATTTTTTTTTGATAAATAGATGACCGAAATTCTAGCACTCATCTCGCTATCAGGAATATTAAATTTTTCTTTAACCGCGGTGATATAACGAGAAATTTGATGCTTTCCATCCTCCGCATTCAACTTATTTTCTATGATCATAAAATTATTATTATCATGAATAAGTAAGTCTATATTATCTTTTTCTATTAGCACCTGGGCATCTGTAAGGTTAATAAAGTTACATAGTTTTGGGTGCTTAATTAAGTCTAGAAAATGATGAAGGAAAGAATGACCACAATAGTGCAAACTTTTAGGGTTTATCATTGAATAGATAAAGCGAGTATGTAGCCTTACTTCATCATTTATTTTTAGTAGGGAATTAATTAAACTGTAATCATTGACCCCAAGTCCTTTCAGTTCTTGTCTTTTTTCGTTGAACATCGAATAAGTCGTAAGTGACTTTTGCCATCGTTTATTCCTCGCTGTGTCGGTCATACTTTTCCTTTTGATAAGTTAGAACTGTTGTCTCAAATATGCTGTCTTATGTAAAGCGTAGGATATTATATGTGGCAGATTTTAACTAGCCGTTGATAAAGTACAACCGTCACTTATAGGCGGCTTGTAGTAGTACAGTGAATTTGGCTACGGCTTTGAAATTTCCAATACAATTTTGTAATGCATAATTCGTTATTTTTTATAGAGCCACCTATAACTACAAGTCTCAACTTTGCGGGATCACATGCTCAAAACATAGCTATTAACTAACAGTTAATGCATTGATTTTAAAAATAGTTTAAGGTAGCACCTTGATTTTTACAGATGTTTTTCAAAATCACTTATAAAGACGCCTGTATAATAAGCTGTTAAATACTAAGACGTTAGCTGACGTTGGAGTTTAAATTATAATGAATGATTCAGAAACGTTATCTGATAAAGTTAGTAGGTTTCAAATGTACTATTTGGATCTAATTAAGACGGCAGAGTGTGAACCGAACCTTGCTAACCAAAAAGTCCATTCTAAGATTCTTTGCTGTTCAATATTTGATGCTATTTCAAAAAGTGTGTTCCCTGATATAACCTCTAATCGCGAACGCTTTGTTTCACTTGTTAGATTATGCGAAAGCTGGCCTGAAAGCCAAAAAATTAGTTTGCTTCATTTGGTAAGACTGTTTGAAGTAACACAAAATTTGCCATCTAATGTAAAGAAGCTCAAAGAGTTTTCAGAGAACACATTTTCAAAATTATTTCCTATATCGAACGGACTAGATACTGAGAATAAACCAATCAGTTTGGATACAGATATTGACAGTATTTTACTTCATTGGCCTAAACAAAATGGTAAACCAATCAAGATTGGCAGAGTATTACCACATCAATTCAAGCATGAAAACTTACTTTGGCTCTATAGAAACTCTGTAGTACACGAGTATCGAACCCCTGGGAAAGGTGTAGAACTAGGGCAATATAATCCGGAATCTGCCTTCTACCAAAAAGTATCAAACGTTAGTTCCTTCACTGATAAAGGAATTATTTACTCTAATCAATGGGAGCTTGTGTATCCAGCTAGTTTCTTTGTTGAGCTTTGTAAGCAAGCTATCAATGTAGCGTCTGCAATCCACTTAAAAAATAATACATGTCCTTTTACGGCTTATTCCGAAGGCACTTATTGGATTCCAGATTTTAATAATATTTAAATCAGTAACAAGGTATTTAAACAGAACTAAAAAGTGGATTAGGTTTAGCTGCCCTACACATTATAACCAACGATTTTAGTCGCCTTAATTCGGAGCTCATCCAACTTTGTAATACTTTCTGTAATGCGAACAGTGCCCTTTGATGCTAATACTCTAAGCCGTTTATGTCCATAAATGGTTTAGGATGCTCGATCTAAGCTTTGTGATCTCTCTAAGCCTAATTTGCACCAAAGTAGCTTAGATCTACAACTCTCTCATAATATGTTGATACCGATTAACCATAGATTTAGTTATGTGCGGAGTAGGAATCATTTTTCATACACATACCTTGCAAGAATTAATCGAGAACGGTCGATAGGGTTTAACTTGCAGTATTATATTGGTAAGGTGTCGTAAATAAAATCAATGACAAATCCCCTCTGTTGGGCTCTAAATGGATCGCTATGATACAAGCTGTAATTTTTGATATGGATGGAGTTCTTATTGATTCTGAACCCATGTGGAAAGAAGCTGAGAAGCAAGTCTTTTCTTCTGTCGGAGTTGAAGTCAGTGATTCGCTATCGGCTTATACTGCCTCAATGACGACACGAGAAGTTACCGAGTTTTGGTATAGTCATTTTCCTTGGTCAGATAAAAGCTTAGAGCAAGTCGAGAATGAAGTTGTTGAACGCGTGGAATTTTTGATTTCTGAAAAGGGGGAACCGATGGAAGGTGTGAAAGAAATTTTAGATTTTTTTCAACATCAAAATATCAAAATAGGCCTTTCAACGAACGCTCCTTTTAAATTAATATCGGTAGTGCTAAGTAAACTTGATATTGCTCACTACTTTCAAGCTATTTCTTCTTCAGAGCATGAAGCCAAAGGAAAACCTCATCCAGCGGTGTATTTGTCTACCGCTAATAAGCTAAAAGTTGAACCTTCAAAATGTATCGCATTTGAAGATTCAGTGACAGGGATCATGGCGGCAAAAGCGGCAAACATTAAAACTATTGCAGTACCACCGAACTTAGAGTTTACAGACGACAAGTTTGAAATATCTGACTTTAAACTTAGGCGGTTATCAGATTTTACCTTTCTCCATCTAAAAGAAATCGCAAACCATATCTAGTTTAAAGCTTTACCCTTAAGCTGTTATATCCATATACCAGTTAGAAAAAGGTCTTTCTTATTTAATGATCTGCTCGGTCTTTAATCTCATCTTTTTTCGTCTTCTCTTGGAAAGACGGCCTGCTCTTTTTATGGTCACCTAAAATCCCTTTGGCTAGGCATATTTTATAAGCTGGGCATTTTTTGCAACTAAAAACAGCCGCTATTGGACATAAAGTCATAGTGTATTTTCCTTAATTGTTTGAAAAAATTTAAACAGGCATTGATGATTTTTGAAATATTAGAATAAATTGGGACACCAGATGATACCTCTAATGATTAGAAAGGGGATTCAAAGTGGCCTGTGTCAGTTAGCCAAAGTAAGGTTTAATCGCTTGATTCATTCCTGTGTTTATCCTGAGGTCAAAGCTGCTTTTGCATTGCGATGTTTGCGTTAACTGGTGTTCTTAGCTATATCTATGATATTCAAATAAATCAGACGTAGATATAAAGGTGCAACAATTTAAATTTATTGAATCAAAATTAGCGCTGTTATGCCTACCATAAACTGTAAATTACAGGGAACATGACCATGAAAATCCAGATCAATACAGATAAGAACATCTCTGGACAAGATGAACTGACTCAAAGTGTCGAAGATGTTTTGAGATCCGACCTAAGCCGCTTCAGTGAACAGATCACGCGTATTGAAGTACATTTAAGTGACGAGAACAGCTCGGCCAAGTCTGGCGCGGCGGACAAGCGCTGTTTGCTGGAGGTTAGGCTTGCCGGGGAACGACCAATTGCAATCAACGAGCATGCGGAAACGATTTGGGAAGCGGTTACAGACGCGAGCCAACAAATGGTTAATTTGCTAGAAACTGAGTTGGCTAAGCATAGCAAGTGGTAACCGTTAGCCTTTTGAAGGCCTAGCAAGCGCACAAAGAGCGTCGCAAAAATCGCACCGCCTTGTGCCGCTCGTATCCAATCCTAATAAACCCCTTTAACTCTTTCAACTAGAAAGTCCACTGCGGCTTTTATTTTCGGTACTTGATAGCGCTGCTTTTGATACAACAAAAATACCCCCAAGTTAGCCTGCTGCGTGATATTAATGCTTGGTGTAATAGTCAGCTCTGTGAGTGCACCGGATTCAATATACGGTTTTAATGCCCAGCGTGGCATCAACAAAATACCTAATCCTGCCACGGCTTTCTCTACTAGCCATTTGCCATTGTTGCTGATGAGAACCCGCTCTGCGGAAACATCATGCCACTGATTATCTATTTCACAGATCCAAGGGGTAGGGCCATTCGGGGCTTTAAAATACAGGCCTTTGTGTTGCTTTAACTCCATGGCATTAACGGGCACACCGTAGGTTTCTAAATAACTGGGGGCGGCGACGGCGATGAAATTATTATCCATCAACTTGATAGCCAGTACGCGTTCATCGGGTGCATAGCCGCCACGAATAGCGAGGTCGACTTCATCACGACCTAACGTCGATAAGTCATCACTCAGGCTTACATTCAAGGTGATCTGCGGATATAGCGCTCTAAATTCGTCTAACAGCGGTAATAATATGCGTTCACCAAAACCCACCATCGAGCTGATATTCAGCACGCCCATTGGTGTCGACTGATAGTTTCTTACCGTTTCATCACTGTGTGCTAATAAAGACAGCACTTCGTTGACCTGTTGATAATAGATTTGACCTATTTCAGTTAAGCTCACCGCTCTTGTCGTACGTTTTAATAGCGTAGCGCCAAGGCTTTTCTCTAGGTCTGCAACCCTGCGCGACAACGATGAAGGCGGCACAGAAAACAACTCAGCGGCTTTACTAAAACTGCCATGTTCTACCACTTTTACAAAATACTTTAATGCTCTTAATTGATCCATCATTCACTCTCATCGCCATTATTGTCTTTATAACAATAAACATTCGCTAATTAGTATCTATATCTTACATTAAAATAAGACAATAATGACTCATAGTTAATTATCTTTCAGACAATATGACTCACCTTTAAGACAGTACTCTTAACCTTTAAGACAATATTAAGCACAGGAAGCAAGCACATGACAACATATACAGCGATCAATCTTATTAAACGTCCAACTGGCGGTCCAATCAATGCAGCGCTATTTGAAACAGTGCAAAAACCAATGCCGACTGTGGGCGAGGGCGAGTTTTTAGTTAAGCAAAGTCATATGTCACTTGATCCTGCTATGTTTGGCTGGATGAGCCCTGATACCAACAGCTACATTCCACCAGTAGGCTTAGGTGATGTGATGCGTAGTTCTGGTATCGGCGAAATTGTCGAAAGTAATCACCCTGATTTTAACGTTGGGGACCGCATGATGGGCATGATGGGTTGGCAGGAATATTTCCTAAGCAACGGCCAAGGTCTAAATAAAGTAACAGCGCCATTACCTGATGAAGCGATATTATCAATTTTTGCGTTACCTGGATTAACTGCTACTCAAGGTTTATTTAATGTGGGTAAACCTAAAAAAGGTGAAACCATTATTGTTACGGGTGCAGCAGGTTCGGTTGGCTCTATTGTTGGTCAGTTAGCAAAAGCAGATGGCCTGAAAGTAATTGGTGTTGTTGGCAGTGACGAAAAAGCTGATTGGATTGTTAACGAATTAGGTTTTGATGCAGCGATTAACTACAAGAGTGATGATTTAGACGCGCAACTTGCAGAGCATGCCGCTGATGGTATCGATTTGTATTTTGAAAATACCGGTGGTGCGATCCAAAGTTTAATTGTTGATCGTATGAATCCACATGGCCGTGTGATGGTATGTGGTCTGATCGCGGATTACGCTAACGAAGTACCAACACCAGGTCCAAGCTGGTTGAACGTGATTAAACGTCGCCTGACTATTCAAGGTTTCACTATGCCGGATCATTTCCACGAAGTACCTGCATTGTTAGAAAAACTAACACCTTACGTAATGGCCGGTAAAATCAAGCACAGATCGCATGTATTAGAAGGCTTGGAATCATCTATTGATGGCTTAAACTTATTCTTTACTGGTGAGAACAAAGGTAAATTGATTGTAAAACTTTAATTACCAATGTAGTGACTGTTTTATGAAGTAAGTGGCTAATCGTCACTTACTTTTTGTTTTATTAAACGGGATTAAATTTAACATGAGTCAATTTAACATGAGTCAATTACAAATCGATATTGTGTCAGACGTGATGTGCCCTTGGTGCATCGTTGGATACAAAGGCTTAGAGTCTGCGCTGGCACAACTTGCGCCGGGCATTGAAGCGACAATCAACTGGCTACCGTTTGAACTGAATCCGCAGATGCCGAGTACAGGTCAAGACATGCAAGAGCACTTGGTTGAGAAGTACGGTATCAACGAACAGCAAAGTGCGCAGAACAGAGAGATGATCAGTCAACGCGGTAAAGATGTTGGTTTTGATTTTAACTTTAATCCCAATATGCGCATGATCAACAGCTTTGATTTACACCGATTATTAGCGTGGGCTAACGAGCAAGGCAAGCAACATGCATTACAAATGGCCTTGTTTAGCGCGCACTTTACTGACAATGTATCTTTGAGTGATGATGCAACGCTTATTAAGGTCGTTGATTCAGTTGGTCTTGATGTTGTAGTAGCTAAAAACATCCTCGACTCTGATGAGTATGCTGCGCAAGTACGTGCAGAACAAAAGCTGAGTATGGACAGGGGCATTAGTTCGGTGCCGACTTTCATTATTAATAATCAGTATTCTATTGCTGGTGGCCAAACTGCAGATACATTCAAGCAGGTATTAACGGAAATTACCCAAGAAATACAAGGTAAGTAATGCAGTGCGTCTTTAATGGCTAGTTATAGCTAGCCGTTAAAGGTGCCAAGTTTATCCCCGCCTATTTATAACTCCCATTAAAGCTTTTATCCGCCAACTTTTATCGTTCGTATATAAACACTGGCATAGACCGTATTGGTCATTGCTTGGTTGTTAGCTAGTCCTTATCTTATAGTCGTATCTGCCAGATTCGAAGTGTTGTTATCCCATTCGATAAATACGCTGAACTGTTGTGCTTGGCGTAAGTATTTATCAATAATACGATCTAGCATTATAAATAATAATAAGTTAATTATTCAATCGGTTATAATTAATTTAGATATGATGTAACGAACTGATGGACAATTTATTAGTCACTGTGAAATCCCATTAAGTGGGACTGATTCAGAACTTTAAGGATGATGTAGCATGAATTTAAAGAAAGAGAAAAACTTCGATTTTGATCGCAGAACTAAAATGATTATCGAGAATTTTGTAAATAAATTTGATGATAGTAAAAAAGAGGATGCTGACGTATTCATTAGTCAATGTATTGATGCCATAGCTAATGACCGTATGATTATTAGAGATATAATTAAGGAGGAAAACAAGAATATTGTACTTTCTATTGAATCTAGGGAAGGTAAGAAAGATGAGGTTGCACAAAAAACAGGTCGAATTGAGTTTGGTGTCATTGATAGCAATCACGTCGGCATAATTATCATGTTTAAATCGGGATTAGATGACATCAATCTAGTTGAAGCAATGAATGCTCCTTTTATAGACATTATAATTAAGGGTCATACGGTCAATAAATTAAAGAGAAGTGATACTAAATTTAATCAATGGTTTTTTGATAAACATCCAAGTAAGAATCATGGGCATTTATTTCATTATTTAGGCATGAAAATAAATTTAAACGATACACCTATAAAGAATTTAAAAGAATCGTTTCAAAAATTAATCGAGCATAAGCCATTATTTGAAATTCAGCATTCTATTTTATCTCTTTGGTTGAATGACAAAACGACTTTAAAAATAAATGATATTGAAGGTAAAAGTAACCAAGTAATATCATCAAGTACTCCCACTACATCAAGAGGGAAAACTGAACAATTACATCGTATTGGGCAGGGGGCGTTTAGAACTGCATTGCTAAATGAAAGCAAAGAGAGGTGCATGATATCTGGAAATGTACCAAAAGAATCATTAATAGCATCACATATAATACCTTGGAGTCCTAAATCTGACTTTATAGCTGAATCTGGAATTACTAATGAATTTAAAGAAATTAAAAATGAAATTCCAGAAGAAATGTTGAATGCGTTTCGCCTTAATCCTAATAATGGGTTAATTTTAACAGCTGCTTATGACTCATTGTTTGATGTGTTTTTGATGACTGTATTACCTGATGGCAGCCTTAAATACAGTAGTAAATTTAGTCAAGAACAATTAGGAAATCTAGGGCTATGTAAGGGTGACAAGAAAATAGTGTCAAAAGAATATTTGACCGAAGAGCGAATATCTCATCTTATATTTCATAATAATATCTTTGATTATATTGAATCTAAAATAGCGAAAGAGTAAATAGACTCTTTATTTTCAATTGCTTATAGTATATGTGAACCTCAAGTTTAAATGGTTTTATTCTTTAAGTGATTGAAATGTAAGTACTGTTGTTTAGCTGTGCTTTCATGACTAAGTGAATTTGTATAGCTAATTTACTCTCGAGCTAGAAAGTTAATATAACTATTCATCTAGTTAATAGGGCAAGTTATGAAAAATATAATTGAAAACACAAAACAAGCGACACCCAAAAATTGTTCCGTCAATATTTCAGCTTCTTTTGAACTCCAACTAAAATATCATTTTTCTGATGTTGAAATACAAGAATCAGGAGGATTAATTACAGATGCTTTTGATAACTTGATATTTGCAATTGAAGAGGACTTCTCTTCTATCAGTATTGATATCTACTTTGAAAGCGCTAAAAGAAGGCGAAAAGATAATACTTACAAACTAACGGGTAGTATCGAACGATGTTATTTATTTTCTGAAAACGATATTGATGACGATGAAGAACTTTTTGATGGTGTATTTGAAAGCGAACTTCAAGACATGAAAATGGCTGTAGAGCATGCATGTGGAATGGGTTACGAGTTGATTATTATTAACTTTAATTGGATTTATGATGAAGTTGTTAATGTGTACTAGCCGTTTCCAGGTTTCTGTTAGTCAGTGATGCTTCGCTTACGGTAAATTTAGGGTACTGTTATCGGTTTTTTATTTTTGCTAATGCCTTTGCTAAACTTTTTGTTATACTCTGCCATCGACAAACATACTGTCACGGCAGTAATTTAAATTCTATTTACTCGGCCTTACCGCCGCATAAATACAAAGGCTTAACTTGGAATTATTAAACATTGACTGCCTTGGCAAATCGCTACGGCTAGAAGGCTCGTTAGCGGGCTGGCAACAAGTATTTTGGGGCGACAAACTCGTTTCAGTAATCAACGCGTCTAGTGATAACGAGGGCAGTAAAACGCACGAATTTGAACTCATGCAACATAGCAATGAGGCTCTAGACTCGCAGCCAGCTGCTAACATTATCGTCAAGCTCACCACAGATCTGCTCTGGCAACCCTTCAAAATCGATTATGCGCTGTATGTGAACGAACAGCTTATTAACGAAGGTCAGCGCGACACCAAAGATATTGAACGACAAACCCCGCAACATCCGGTTGCCGTACAGAAAAAATTTAGCTTAATTGGCTTGGGCTCGTTGGCACTTAAATTATTAAAAAGTGCCAAGGTTATCAAGGTTGTATTAGCGGGCGCGAGTCTAGCGGCTTATTCATGGTTATTTTCATGGGAATTCGCACTGGCCTTAATCGCTTGCTTAGTATTTCATGAGTACGGTCATGTTAAAGCGATGAAATACTTTGGCATGAAGACCAAGGGTATTTACCTGATCCCGTTTATGGGCGGTTTAGCATTAGGCGATGACAAGATTAATACTCGCTGGCAAGATGTCGTGATCTCGATTATGGGCCCGACCTTTGGCTTGCTCATGTCGTTGCTATCACTTATAGCTTACTGGGCAACAGGGGAGATATTCTTTGCTGGACTAGCTAGCTTTAACGCCTTGCTGAATCTCTTTAACTTGTTACCGATTTTACCGCTAGATGGTGGTCACATCCTTAAAAGTATTAGCTTTTCGATGAACAGTATCGTTGGGCTGGTGGCTTGTATCGCTGGTGCAGTAGCAGGGATATTTATCAGTTATAGCTTAGGACTAGCGCTGCTTGGTTTCATGCTATTAATCGGTAGTGTCGAGATCATATTTGAATGGCGTAACCGTCATCAAAGCCATTTATTGCCGCTGGATAAATACGGACAAGTGTTTTCTGCTATCTGGTATATGACTACAGTTGGCGCTCTTATTGGCGTTATTTGGTACTTTGCTGGTATGGGCGATGAATTACTTGCTATGCCATTGATGATATTACAAAGCTAGTTACTAGCTAACGATTAGCTGTATTATTATCAGTATCAGTACTATTACCAGCCGATTGCAACTTAGTTTCTGCAATCGGCTGATTATTCCCTCTGTAGTTATCGTTCCGTATTACACCAATCCCACAATTGCCAGTTAAATAGATCCTTAATTTATATATTTAAGACACACTGTTGCATTTTTAGAGTAAAAGTTCTAGAATCGCCAAGATAAATAAAATATTATAAATTAAAAAATGTCTAGCATGGAGAGCTGTAACTGGGATCTGTACATGATAACAATACGAAGATTAACAATTATACTTGTTGGCACAATGCTTGCTGCTGGAACTCTGTCACTATCTGGTTGCGGTAGCAGCGGTAGTGATGATGGTGGTAATAAAAGCACCCCATCAGATAAGACTCAACGCCGTGCTCTAGAAGTTGAAGACATTACAAGTAACTATACTGAGCAGTTGTTTATCAACCCATGGGTTGACAATATCATGGGCACTCCAACTTACCGCTTGATTGATAGTATCCCAGAACATATTGCGTACATCGATCCTCAAAATGGTAAAATTTCGGTATCCAGTCCAGGTACACTCACGATTGAAGTGACAGATACTAGTACGGTATATGAGGATTCGATCACCACCTTTACAGTTACAATTGACAAGGGCATTAACTACGCACTAAGTGCGCAGCCTCAATATATCTCAGTCGACAGTATCGGAGTCGTTAATGCAGAAAATAACAAGGGAGCGGTGAGTTACAGGCTTGCAGATGACAGCCTAAGCCTTCTCGCTATCAATGCCGAAAGTGGTGAACTTGAACCCCATCATGTAGGACACGCTACTGTTATCATTGAAGACGCGGGGAATGACAAATATGCCCCTGCGAGTATCAATATTCCAGTTTTCATTAAAGCGCTCACTCCGGGTATTGTTGAATGTACCAACTTTACCGATATTGTATATTCACAAGGGTTGACCTTGTCGCCGCAATGCTTGAGCGGGGATGACGGCACTAAATATAATTATAAGATTTATTCCGACGGCAATATCGATCAAGACGTGATTGATATTGATAGCCAGAACGGTTTGATGACGGTCAAAAAAGTGGGACATACAGTTGTTGAGGTTACGGTAACTTATGATGATCGCTACAATGAAAATTCTAAAACGGTGTATTTCAGAGTTGATATTTCGCAGGGTCACCGCCAGACTATAAGTGTTGAAAATCAGATCTTTACCTATTTAGATAGAAAAATAATCCAACCGAATGTGAGCAATGTGGTTGGTCATCCACGCTATGAAATTGAGGACGGCAACAATGTTATCAAGATCAATGAAATATCGGGTTATCCGCAGATCATTGGTGTTGGTACAGCTAACATCAGAGTGATTGACAGCAGTAACTCAAACTATCCGTCGTCATTGAATGATTTTCATTATACCGTTACCAAGGCGCCGCATCCCGGTCTTAAATCTGATAACAAGATTAAACGCAGCTATGCCGACGATTTAGTCATCACGCCTGAAATTGAGGGGCAGAAAGGAAAACTGGTTATTACCAGTAATTCTTCTGCGGTTGTTATTTCTGGTCAGCTTGTTGAAGTTAAAAAGGCTGGAAAAATAAAGTTGACAGTCAAGGATCTCGGTGACGATTTTTATCTTGAGTCTGACCCCGAATCACTGGTTTTGGATATTGCTCCTGGTGATCATCCGGCAATGAAGGTTGCAGGGCTGACTACCGACTATGCCGCGGGCTGTTTCTCTATTAGCCTTTATGTGCAAGGTAACAAAGGTCATCTTGTGACAATGGCCAATAGTGATGAGAGCATTGCGAAATATAATGAAAAATTAAAGTGCATTAATTTGTTTAAGGCTGGTTCGACAACTCTTTCTCTTTATAGTGACGCGAGTGCCAACTATAAGCAGTCTAAGCCAGTAGACGTGCCAGTGATCGTCAATAAAGTGGGCTCAACGCTTAAAGCAGCGGGTAATGTTACGAGTAATTACGATACGACTCTGCCGACAATCCAAACCCCGACGATTTCTGGTTCTCACGGTAAACTGACGTTTGCATTGGCTCCTGAGTCAGCGACAGACGTGGTTAAAATGAATGATGATGTCAGTACGAGTGGTGGCTCGATGACAGTGCTCAATGCTGGCACTACTACGATCAGTGTTACCGACAGTGGCACTGAACAGTACGTGGGAAGTATGGCCTATTTCAACGTCACTGTAGGGCAAGCGGAAAACCGACTTAGTGTTGCCTATCCGCTAACTGTATTTGAATCGGGAAGATCTATCACGCCAGTATTCAGCAATAGTGCTGAAGAGATGAAGATGACTTTCGAGTTAATTTCGGGCCATGACAAGGTCGAATTAGTAAACCGCAGCACGGGCGAGCTTAAAATTAAAAATGGTGGTGATTACAGTCTGAAGGTGAAGGCGTCATCACGTAACTACAAGTCAATAGAGCTGACGGTGCATGGTAAGGTGGAAAAAGCGCCTCATCCAGGTCTTGCAACTCCGATTGTTAATATTGAATATACACCGCTGAAAAAATACAGATTGGAACTGAATACACCAGCAATTGGTACTCGGGTCTTTGCTATTGATCCTGGGTTAAGAGATGATTTCGCTAAAATAGATTCAAACACAGGTGAGTTAACTTTACTTAACTATGATATGCCGAATATGATTCGCGTGCATATTACTGAAACTGGAAATGGTAATTATGAGGCGCTTAAAAAAGTGCTACAAAAAATTATTGTTACAGCACCTAGCAAAGATGCTTCGCACCAAAATTTGACCATTGGAAAAGTTGGAACGCTTTTTTCCAGCCGTCTCAATCAAGAGACTTTTAAAGCGCTGAAAGAAACCAAGGTCAGCTTTGCTGGCATTGTTCCGGTTAAGGCAAATGATAATCAGCTTCAAAAATTTGGTATCGGAAGCAATTTGATGATCAAAATGAAACCGGTCGATGAAACTGCAACGATAGAAAATATGAAGCAAGTATTAGTTTATGTACAGCGTTTTGATGGCTGCAGTTCAACCTATGATATAGATAGTGTTTCTAATGGTACTGCTAAACCAGTGGCGATGGTAGATAATGTGGCTTGTTCTAATGCTGGTGGTGTGACTCAACGTTACCTCAAATTTATTGTTGTCGATGATCATCACCTTCAACCTGGAGATTGGGAAGCCGTGACACCATTTGTGATCTATCGTCATTCCAGCCGTAAGTTTAAGCCGACGTCTTACGGTGGCTGCTATGTCTCGACTAATAATAGCTCGTGTACAGGTGGAATAGAGCCGGAGTCAAATATTCATGAGTGGAATCTGGTAGACGTGAAGCTTACTAAAGAGTAGCCATAAATGGTTAAAGTGTAGTCTCTAGCATAGTGCGGAGCATCCTAAATTTAGACTATACCCCTCGCTTACGTTTGTCTGAATTTACAGGCAAACGTAATCCGAGGTTTTTGATTAAAGTGAACAGAGCTTTGGTTTACGGCTCTTGTTTATTGCTCTTTTCTGTTACTCTTTTCTGTTTAATCTGGCATCTTTTATATCAACAAGATTAATGTTTGCTCTACCGCCTGTTGCATGCCAAAAGTTTCGACTTGAAAACGCGCCGCCATTGTAAATCTTGTGCTTACCATCAGTTCTGGCAAAGTTGGCTATATTGGCACTTAGTTTTTCCCTCATCACGTCATCAAGAGGTTTGTCTTTCTTGGTTAACAGCACGACTAAGGCTCTATATGAAGTTTGAGCATTGCCTAACGCTGGTTTTATTTCTTCATATTCAGGGCTGTCTTTCCACATGTTATAAACGGTTTCACTATCTAGATCCCAAACATCTTTATCTTGCCCATCTGGAGAGCTAATTAACCCCATAAGGTAGAGTTCGATAGGCGCAAATTCACTTTCGTTTGTCAGAACACCTTCCACATTATCCCAATGAGAATAATAAGATTGTTTAATTATCCAGTTACCCCAGCGATGAAACATTTCATGTAAAGACGCATCAAGGTGCATCGCCTTCAAAATACTTTGTTTATTCATTGAACCATAAAGTGTGAATATACCTTGCAGTGTCCCTTGTGCTCCAAAGTCTTCACTACTGTCGAACTGATGTAGACCTAATCCTTTGGTATCATTTTTCACAAAAGAAAACTCACCAAATGGCATTCCTTGCGGTCGTGTATCGTTGTTCATAACGTACATGATAAAATCAAAGTCATCGTTGAACTGAGAAAGTATTTCTTTGGTTAGGTTTTTGGCATGATCACTGCCATTAATTCCCTGGCTATTCCAAGTGTGATATTCGTCTGCACTTAATTGAACGTTAATAAAATCATCATTTTTATTAATCATGATCCTACTATCTTTAGGTAATTCGACATCATCACCCTGAGACATCAGCTTCACTTCTGTGATTGCAATGGGTTTGACGTTATTAGGAAAGTAGAAACGGTAATAGCTGTAATCGGATTGGCTATCTTCAGGAATATTAAAGGTTTTAGTCTCCCGAGAATCAAATTCCATATCCTGTTGTTCATCAATTGTTATCCACGATTGTCCATCTTGGCTACCCTGTAGCTGCCAATTCTCAGGGTACATCTCATTACTTTCCCCTTGAATAGAATATGTTGTCACTATCTCTGGTTTAGCAAGTGTCTGCATTAACCATTCATTAGATTGTTGGCTTGGACGCCAATAGGTATTTAATCCATGATCTTGTGAGTATTCGTGGGCGATATTGTCAAATGCAAATTCAGCCATTTCTGGGTATGAGCGATAACTGTCAGTATATATCCAAGCATAACTACTGGCTGTTGCGGCTTCTTTTCCAGACACAAGAGTCAAATTTGTGTCAGGCGCTGAGATCGCCATTGGCGAAGCACTTAAAGCCAATAATGTAATGGCTAATTTATGTTTTTTAAAATTCCGTTTTTTCATGAGTCCATCCTATCTGTGTAAGAGTTCTTTTATTTATTAGAATTAAACAGTTAATTCAATTCATCGTTGATATTAGGAGACTTTTTATTTTACTTCCACAGCAAGAATGTTTAGTTATCAATGTTTTAATGCCTAGTTTTATGTTTGTTTCTCATTAACTTTATCCAGCTTTAGCTAGGTTAAAAAATTATTACTCCTAATTAAGTGATGCGTTTCCAATTAATCATCAATAAGATTTTACTCCGACCTTAGTTTCTTGTTATACATAGACTTTGCCTAATAGAGTAACAATGATGCACATTTTAAATTTCGAAGCGTTTTTGATTGCGATCACCATTTTGACACTAACACCGGGTCTTGATACCGCGCTGGTGATCCGTAATAGTAGTCGCTCGGGATTCGTAGATGGGTGTGTGACGAGTCTCGGCATTTGCTCGGGGTTGTTTGTGCATGCGATGTTCTCGGCGCTTGGTATCTCGGCTATTTTGTTACAATCGGCCGATCTGTTTCAATTAGTGAAATGGGTTGGTGCGGCATACCTAATCTGGTTAGGTCTTGGCAGTCTTCGCGCTATCTACAAAGGTAGCAACAAAGTTACAATGCTTCAGGAAGATAATGCGTTATCTAGCTCTAGACGTTCATTGCGTGAAGGCTTTCTATCTAATGTGCTTAATCCTAAAACGGCGATTTTTTATCTCGCGTTTTTACCGCAATTTATCGATCTTAATCACTCACCGATTGTGCAATCTTTTACCATGGCAAGTATCCATTTTTTAATCGCTATGGTCTGGCAATGTAGTTTAGCTTTTGCCATTAATTCAGCCAAGAAGCTGTTTAAAAGCAGTGCCATGATGAATTGGATGGAAGGTGTAACAGGCGTAGTGCTGATTGCATTAGGTGCGAAGTTATTGTTATCGGATGACAAGCTTTAGTTTTTCTTTGATCGCTGGAGCTAAGCCACTCTTGTATTACGCTGCTTAGCTCAGCTGAAAATGTATGTCCTTACCAGCCTTGGCTATCACACAGTAACTGGGCATAACGTGCTATCGGAATGTTCATTTCTTCTTGCAACAATGTCCCTTTCTCAAGTAACTCTTCTCGGCTTATCGACGGCATATCATTTTTGAATGCCAGTACAACCGTATTGTGACTGTCGACATCGAAACTGATTAATTGCTTGTCAAATTCTAGCGCCAGCAACTCATCTAACTCTTTGCGTAACTCCAGTGTGGTATGACAGATATTGAGCACTAGCACACCTTGCTCGTTGAGTGCATTTTTACAATCACGCAAGTAGGATAGTTGTACTTGTTTCGGTTCCATACCTTGTGAGTTGTACAGATCTGAAAAGATAATATCGCTTTTCACGTCGGTGTTTTGCATGTAGTTCACCGCATCGTCGATATGAATGACAAGGCGATCTGTATCAGGTAAGTAAAAGTATTCTTTTGCGGTCTGCGCAACCGCTGCACGGTATTCAATCGCGTGTACGTTCAAGGCGGGGAAACTATGAAGCAGGTTCTTGGCCATTGAACCCGCGCCCAATCCCATGATGGTCGCTGTTGTTACGCTAGGGATAAACAATAATCCCGTCATCATGGCTTGGGTGTAGCCGAGATGTAAGCCATTAATTTTTTTAAGTTTCATACAACTTTGATAGATTTTGCCATCAAAGCTGAGAATGCGGCTGTTCTTGGTTTCGTAAACATAAATTGGGCCGTGCTCATCTGCTATCGATGAGATGCAAGTTCCTTTGATATCCATGGTATTTTAATATCTCTTAAGTACGTGCATATAACTGATTAAGCATTATAGCGGAAAATGAGGTAATAGAAGTCATATCACAATATTTCAATGAATTTAGCTTGAAAGGTAAGTTTCGGTGTTATTTTGTGAGGTGTGTAAAGAGTTGGTGTATTAAAAAAGGCACGTATAAAAATACGTAACTACAATATGACAATGTAACTCTAATGGGATAGGAATATCATGAGACAATTCTTATTAAACATATTTAAGAACAAACGAAAATCTGTGTGTTTGAATGAAAGATTAAAGCATGCAATGATTGAAAACCCAAAGAGAGAATAAGCTGCATGCACCTTCACGGTGCAGTATTTCCGTCTGTAATAATGATTAAATAATGTCATCCACCAGTGTCGTCACCACTTGTGGATTACTGTGTAATGTTCGATGTACTGGACACCTGTCTGCGATCTCCATGAGTCGTGTTTTTTCGGCATCACTTAATGGCCCTAACAGCTGTACTTTACGGATTAATAACTCTATTTGTTGGTTCGGTTCCGTCACATTACTGGCATCTTTTATATAATCACGCTCGTGAGATAAAGACACTTCGACATGCTCAAGTGGGATCTTTTTGTGGTTGGCATACATTCTAATTGTCATGGCGGTGCAAGCACCTAACGCTGCCAATAAATGCTCGTAGGGATCGGGGCCTGTATTTTGCCCTCCGGCCTGTGTGGGTTCATCGGCATACCAGCTATGATGATCACTAAAAACGGACTGCTGAAATTTATGATCTAATTCTGCGACGGTAATGTGTCCTTTAGTCACGCTTGGGCGGGTGATATCGGCTGCGGGGATATAGCGACTTGCCCATCCTGAAATTGTTTGCGCGACATATTCACTGTCTATTGATTTTGATAACAAATGGTCGGCGGTATCTAAGCTGACAAAACTTTTCGGGTGCTTGGCTGCTTTATAGATTTTCTCGGCATCGGCAATATCGACGGTTAAATCAATAGGCGAGTGTAAGACCAGTAACGCCTTATTCAGATGCTGTATATGCTCTGTGGTTTGGCTACGTAAGTCATCGATAAATTGTTTTTTAATGGTGAATTCTCGCGGCCCTAAACTTACTTTGGCACTGCCACTTTGTTCTATTGTGTCGAGGTGGGCATCAAAGTTGTGTATCACATGACTGGCTTCAAACGGTGCGGCAATGGTGACGACTGCTTTTACTTTTGGCAGTTTGCCTGCCATCGCTAAAACGGCGGCGCCACCGAGACTATGTCCGATTAATAACTGCGGTGCTTGATGCTGCTGTTCAAGAAACGTAGCAGCGGCAAGTAGATCTTCGGTATTGGATGAAAAATTGGTATTGGCAAAATCCCCATCACTATTGCCTAATCCGGTGAAGTCAAAGCGGAACACTGCAAATCCATGTTGCACCAAAAATCGGCTAATTCGCGATGCGGCGGCGACGTCTTTACCACAGGTAAAACAGTGAGCAAATAATACATAGGCTCGTATTGGTTGGTCGGGCGTCTCAAGTAAGCCCGCGAGGTTTTGTCCTTGACTCGGAAATTCAACTTTTGTTCTCATCGATTTTATCCTAGGTTTGTAATAAACATGTCGGAGAAAAGCCACTCAATGCTTTACCCATAATTTGAAAGTCGTTTATGGTGCTTTCTTATCTGTAATCGCATCTGTAATCGCATTTGTAATCGAATCTGTAACGTATAAGTATAGTTGTAGTTACAGCGCTATTTGTCCATAAGCTGAAGACTCATTCATGCATATTTTTAAAATTTGGGCGTGAGAATGCAGGAAAAGATAAGTAGTGTTAGTGAGGGGTTGTGTGAGCGAGTGTTATTGAAATAACCAAGCTGCCACATGATTAATGACAGCTTGGTTACTGGAGGACTAGTGGGAATTAGTCACATTTAATACGATATGCTTTATGGCTTTTCTTAGTGTGTTGCTTGATTTCATTCAGCACAGTTTTAACTTCTTTTTTGCCGTCTGCTGTTTGTAATTGTTTAAACAGACCGGTCAATTTTTCAATGCCTTGCTGATAGCCCTGATGCTGCATATGAGTTTGGTGGTCCATGCCTGGCATATTATCCATTTGGCTATGGTCCATCGCAGGCATATCCTTATTCATCGCAGCCATGTCATGATCCATAGCAGGCATGTCGTGATTCATAGCAGGCATGTCGTGATTCATAGCAGGCATGTCATGGTTCATAGCAGGCATGTCGTGATTCATAGCAGGCATGTCATGGTTCATAGCAGGCATGTCATGATTCTTCAGCTTTGTCGGAACTTCATTTCTCGCCTTCATTGAATTGGCGATTAACTTCGTTACCTGAGCTTGCATAGCCGTGGCATCGCTACGCTTAAACGCCGCGACATAGGATTTTAAGTCGTCATTCATTTCTTTCATCACGCCGCTTAGCTGAGTATCTTCACAGTGCGTTTCGCCATCATGAGCGAATACTGGCAGACTTAGTGCAGCAGACAGTACCAGCGTTCCTGCTATGGTTTTTGTCATCTTTTTTAACATGGTCTATTCCTTGTTTTTATTTTAATTGTTAATTGTAGTTGTTAGTTTTTTATTAGAGGTTGCAGTACTGTCATCGTCACCGGTCATGATTGATTTCAAACTGAACTGTTTCCACAGGTAGAACATGGCCGGTAGTACCAATAAGGTCAGCACTAACGCTGAAGCCATACCGCCGATCATCGGTGCGGCAATACGCTGCATCACTTGTGAGCCAGTACCTTCACCAAACATAATGGGCACAAGGCCGATGATAACAGTCGCGACGGTCATCATCACTGGACGTACCCGTAAGCCAGCACCTTCCATTATTGCCTGACGTAATTTGGCTTTGGTTAGCTGGCCAGCTGCAATAGCCGCATCGAGTGATTGATTTAAATAAACCAACATGATGACACCAATCTCAACGGCAACACCAGCGAGGGCGATGAAACCAACACCGACTGCAATCGAAAAATTATAGTTGAGCAAGTAAAGTAACCAGATACCACCGATCATAGCCAGAGGTAAAGTACCCAAAATCAGTAATACTTCACCGACACGTCTAAATGCCAGATAGAGTAATAACACGATAATAGCGAGTGTGGCAGGGATCACCACCGTTAAAGTTTCCTTCGCACGCTGCATATACTCGTATTGACCAGACCAGGTAATAGAATAACCAGCAGGCAAGACGAGTTGTTCTGCCACGGCTTGTTGTGCGTCTAGTACATAAGAGCCAAGGTCGCGGCCAGCGATATCAACATAGATCCAACCGTTAGGACGGGCGTTTTCAGTTTTTATCATCGGCGCACCATCTTCGACATAGACGTTAGCGACATCGCTTAAGGCAATACGAGCGCCTTGCGGTGTGATTATCGGCAACAACTTCATTTGCTCTATGCTGTCACGGTAGGTTTGTGGATAACGCACATTAACCGGATAGCGTTCTAAGCCTTCAATGGTCTGAGTAACATTCATCCCGCCAACTGCGGTAGATACAACGGCTTGCACATCTGCAATATTAAGACCATAACGTGCGGCTTTTGCGCGCTGAATATCGACCTTAACATAACGGCCACCGGCGACTCGCTCGGCATAAGCAGAGGTTGTACCTTCAACGTTAAGCAATATTTTTTCTATGTCTTTACCAATTTTTTCTATTTCCGCTAGTTTCTCTCCGGCTACCTTGATACCGATAGGGGTTTTGATACCAGTGGCTAACATGTCGGTGCGGGTTTTGATTGGCATTACCCAGGCGTTGGTGACACCAGGGAACTTGATCAACGAGTCTAATTCTTCGCGTAAACCTGCAGATGTCATGCCGTCTCGCCACTGATCTTTGGGTTTTAAACTGATGAAGGTTTCTATCATCGTTAATGGCGCGGCGTCTGTTGCTGTTTCTGCACGTCCAGCTTTGCCCCAAACGCGTTCCACTTCAGGCACGGTTTTGATCAATTTATTGGTTTGTTGCAGCAATTCTCTGGCTTTACCGATACTGATCCCCGGATAGGTAGTCGGCATGTACATTAGATCACCTTCATCTAGAGGTGGAATAAATTCACTGCCGATCTTGTTTACCGGATAAAAGCCGACGACAAGTAAACCTGCAACCAGGAATAACAGCAGTAAAGGTGCTTTTAAGCTGAATGTTAGTAGCGGTCGATACAGGGCAATAAGACCACGATTAATCGGATTTTTGTGTTCTGGTAGTACCTTACCGCGAATGAAGTAACCCATCAGGATAGGCACTAAAGTCACCGCGAGTCCGGCTGCTGCTGCCATCGAATAGGTCTTCGTAAAGGCGAGGGGAGAAAACATCTTGCCTTCTTGTCCCTGCAGTGCAAATACTGGCACGAAACTAAAGGTAATGATCAGTAGGGAAAAGAACAGTGCTGGACCGACTTCGGATGCAGCTTTGCTGATCACCTGCCAACGATTTTCATCCGTCAACGGTGTTTTTTCCATGTGTTTATGCACATTTTCAACCATCACGATAGCACCGTCGACCATAGCACCAATGGCGATAGCGATACCGCCTAATGACATGATGTTGGCATTAATACCCTGCCAAGACATGACGATAAAAGCCACCAAAATACCGACGGGTAAACTGATTAAGACCACCAGTGAGCTGCGGATGTGGAACAGGAATACCGCGCACACGACAACGACCACTAGAAACTCTTCAAATAGCTTTTCGTAGAGGTTTTCTACTGCATTATCGATCAGGGTAGAGCGATCGTAAGTCGGAACAATTTCAACACCTTCCGGTAAAGATCCCTGCAACGTTTTAAGTTTAGCTTTGACGGCTGCAATGACATCACGGGCATTTTCGCTGTAACGCATGACGATGATACCGCCAACAACTTCACCTTCACCATTAAGCTCCGATACACCACGGCGCATTTGCGGCCCGATAACGATGTCGGCCACATCACCGAGTAATAACGGCGTGCCAGTTGCGCTCAGTTTTAACGGGATGTTTTTCAGATCTTCAATAGAACTGATATAACCATTGGCGCGCACCATATATTCCGCTTCAGCCATTTCAATCACACTGGCGCCTGCTTCTTGGTTGCCCTGTTTTATGGCGTTGCTAATGGCAGACAGTGGAATTTGGTAACTGCTTAATTTATCTGGGTCAACGCTGATCTGGTATTGTTTGACCATACCGCCGACCGTAGCCACTTCCGATACACCCGGTACGGTTTGCAGTTCATACTTTAAGAACCAATCTTGTATACTGCGTAATTCGCTAAGATCATGATTACCGCTGGTATCGGTTAACGCATAGGAATAGACCCAGCCAACGCCTGTTGCATCAGGTCCTAATGCTGGTTTGGCTGTGCTAGGCAGATTCGGTGTTACCTGAGAAAGGTATTCAAGCACCCGAGACCGAGCCCAGTACATATCTGTACCATCTTCAAAAATGACATAAACATAAGAGTCGCCAAAGAAGGAGAAACCACGCACTGTTTTTGCACCTGGTACGGATAACATCGCGGTGGTTAGCGGGTAAGTGACTTGGTCTTCAACTACTTGTGGCGCTTGTCCTGGGTAACTGGTTTTAATTATCACCTGTACATCGGAGAGATCTGGGATCGCGTCGATCGGGGTATTTTTGACTACAAAGCTACCGTAGACAATAATAATAAAGGTCGCTAACAAGACTAGCATCCGATTGTGGATCGACCATTCAATAATGCGTTTGATCATTACATGTCACCTTCTACGTCGTCATCATCAAAGTCTAACCAATCCAAAGCGTCATCACTATCAATTTCAGTATCTGAATTAGTACTAGTTTCAGCCTCCGTTTTTTGCTGCTCCATGTCGGAGTGATCCATTGTCGAGTGGTCCATAGCTGCATGGTTCATGGCCGAATGATCCATCGCCATTGCAGGTTGTTGTGGTGATTGTTGTTGCGAAGAGACTGGATCGATGCGACTAAAGTCTGCTGTTAAGCTAGATTCAGAATCTATCAGGAACTGAGCACTGGTCACGACCTTGTTCCCGGCGGCTAACCCAGTCATTACTTCAACATAACCCGCTGATTCTCGTCCTATCGTAACCCTGACAGATTGATATTGACCGTCGCCTTTGGCCAGTACTACCCGATCAAAATTGCCAGCACGGATCACGGCTTCGCGAGGTACCTGTAAGCTGGTGGACTGAGTTTGGCTGAGCAATTTCAGCTTGGCGAACATATTAGGTTTTAGCTGTTTATCTTCATTACTAAATTTAACGCGGACTTTCAGTGTTCGAGTCGCTGCGTTTAATTCTGGATAGATGTAATCAACCTCGCCATGCCAAGTTCTGCCTGGGAAGCTATCAAGTTGCATTTCACCCTTATCGCCGACTTGTACTAAACCTGCTTGCGATTCAAATACTTCAGCTTGCAGCCAGATCTCATCTAACTGTCCCGCTTCGATGATCTGTGCGGCTGGCGTGATGTAAGCGCCTTCACGTACGCCTAACTTGGTAATAAAACCAGACTCAGGTGCGAAGACCGTGACATTCTGTTTGGCTTTGCGCTTGCTGCTAATCTGACGGATCTGCTCTTTGCTGATACCGAGTGCAGACAAACGGTTTTTTGATGATGAAATTAAGGTTTTATTGCCGATACGTAATGCATTGAGCAACTCTTCTTGGGCTTTAACTAATTCAGGGGAATAAAGTGATAGTAGTTTTTGGCCCTTCGTTACTTGCTCTCCTTCTTCTTTGATGTAGAGCTTTTCTATCCAACCAGATACGCGGCTATTAATTTGCCATAGCGTATGTTGATTAAACTCGAGCAGACCCACGGTATTGATTTGTGGGATGAAGGGACGCTGGCTGACGGTTTGAGTGCGCACGCCTAAATTGTTTTCTACGCGTGGAGAAATGGTGACTAACCCTGCATCACTTGCAGCTGCAGATGATTCGCCGTAGACAGGGACAAGATCCATGCCCATCGGTGATTTACCGGGCTCATCGCGACGATAATTGGCATCCATCGGAGCGACCCAATACAGCGGTTCTTTCTCTGCTGACGCTGACACTGGAACATCGGGATAAACTGGCACGAGATCCATGCCCATCGGTGATTTACCGGGTTGATCACGGCGATAGTTGGCGTCCATTGGTGCTACCCAATAAAGAGGCGTGGCTTCGGCACTATTAGCCGCACTATTAGCGAAACTATCAGCTTGATAAGTTGTAAACCAAACACCTGCGGCCAACCCGAGGGCAAGCGTAATTGAACTGGCTATAATTGTTTTCATGAAAACCTCTATAATGCTTGAAAATAACGAATGCGGGCTAATGTTTTTAGACTCTGAAAATGCAGTTGCTGGTATTCCAGCTCTAGCGCTTGCTCATCCATAAATGCCTTGATGATTTGTTCAAAGTTATTGGTATTGAGCTGATAACCTTGTAAGGATGCTTCGGTATTGCGTTTGGCATGAGGAAGTAGCGTATCCTGATAGCGTTGCAGTCGAGATTCGGTATTCAGAAAATTGGCGATAGCACCGTTTAAAATGCCATTGAATTTAATCAATAGCAGATCTTTCTCTGCTTTTTTGATGCCCTTACCCTGGGTGGCCGCGATGACAACTTGGTCTTGGCGATTACCGGTAAACAAGGGGATATTCATGGTGACAGAACCACTGAGTAAATCACTGCGCGCTGATCCTGTTGTCATGTCTAATGCTTCTCGGTGGCCGTAACCCACATCGACTTTAAAAGCCGGTTTATAGGATTCATTGGCTATTTCGATGGTGTTTTCAGCCACATCAATAGCTTGCTGCGCGGCCAGTACCTGAGGATGGCTTGCTAGCAGTTGATAATGCACAACCTTACCTTGCTTGGCATAATCACGGCTTGTTTGCCATTCAGGAATTTGTGAGTCGAGTTGTTCGAAAGCTTGTGAACCAATCCACGCAAGCAGCTGGCCACGTAATGCCTGCTCTTGTTGAGCGAATGCTGCAATTCTGTCGTCGAATTTAGCCAGCTCGAGTTCGGCATTAATAAGGTCTTGATTTTGCTTATAACCGAGCTCAAATTGACGGTAGAGGTTATCTACATTCAACTTAAATAAGGCTTGGTTTTTTTGCAAAATCTGTTGAGCGAGTTTGGTAAAGCGGATATCAAACCACAGTTCTCTGATCTGTAACTTTAGCTCGGCCTGGCGATTGGCTGACAGTTGCACGCTTTGCTGCGCCTGCAGGTTGAAGTTGTTGGCGTTTAACGCCAGCGTATCCCCGCGAGAAAACTGTTGTGACATACCGATACTAAACTGCGTCATGGGATCGTCAGTTAATGAGAAACTGTCTATCGGTACATTGGCGAGGCCGAGTTTTATCATCGGATCCGTCAGTTGTGACGAACTGATCGCTTGCGCTTGAAAACGGGTCTGCTGAGCAGTATAGATCTGCGCTGTTGGATCGCTGTGCAGGGCAAGATCTTCCGCGACAGATAGCGTTAACAGCTGAGCATTAACATTAAATGTAAATAACGTTAATAGCCCAAAATAAATTTTGGATGGCATTTTTATTCCTTATTAATTGATTTTTAGAGTAATTAAAATCAACCAATAAGAGGGGGACGATATAAACTTTCTGGATGTTGTTCAGGGAGAAAGGCAGGGGAATACAATACGGACGTTGTTTGAGCGCTGCTCGCAACCATTAATACATTGATGCTGATAAAAGGCAGTGAGCTAGCTGTGCTGCAATTGCTACTGTTGGACATATCACAACTACTTTCAGTCACGGTAGTAAGCTCCGCACTGGTTGACATATCATTCATTTGACAGTGGTTGTCGGTGTTAACGTCTGCACTGTCTTGCTGAGCCGTCGCAACTTTAGCCATCATTCCTGGCATTGTGTTCATATTGCAGGGGATATTTGCAGACATAACGTGGCTGTTCATTGCCTGAAGAGGTAATGAAAATGAGTTTATTAATAATAATAAAACCAAAGCCAAGGCGCGCATGAAAGACATCTTTTAATGAAAGTACATGTAATTTAAGCATTACCCCTATGGTAAGGTCAAGAGGGTAAGAGCAAGTTTTTGCGGCGCTGTTTATTTATACACCGCATATTGACAATATAGCAGGTCTTATAGATAATTCATCGTAATTAAGTAAGAAGAGTTTGTGATGCTAATACCAAGGCGTGTAATTAAGGTGATCTGTCTGTTGCTAGTGAGTATTGTACTCTCGAGCCAGCTTGCCTATGCGCCACTTTCTGCTCATGAACGGTCAAATAACATTGCAGCCATCGATAATGCTATGCATTGTGATGCCGGGCAGATGATGGCTAACAACGCAAAAGATAACTGCTGTGATTCTTTGGAAAGTAATATTGAAAATCAATGTTGTTTCTCCAGTGCGACCACAAGTTATGCCATTATTTCATTATCCCCTTTGAATACCGGTCAGCCTTACACGCTAAGCCTGATCCACAATGATTCATTCCAAGCTCGTTTTGCCATCCCAGATCTCCTATATCGACCTCCTATCGCTTAACATTTGTTAATACCACACTCCTGCTTGTTGCTGAATTTTCATCAATTGAGATTGAGATTGAGATTGAGATTGAATCAGATGAGGCCAAAGTAGACCACTGCAATTCAGTCAATGCCAAAAGAGCAATGATTGAACTAGTCTATAAGTAGAGTGTGTTAGCTAGCCAAATTAAGTGATATATAGTAAGTCATATATAGTAAGTAATAGATATTTAGGGAATTTAAAATGAAAACAATTACAAAATTAATTGCAATATTAGCATTCAGCTTTAGCGCTGTCGCATTCGCCAAACCAACTATTGAGTTATACAAATCACCATCATGTGGTTGCTGCGTTGAATGGGCAGATATCATGGAAGAAAAAGGCTATAAAGTGAATGTGCATCACCAACGTGATTGGTCAGCAGTGCAGAAGAAATTCGGTATGCCGAGTAACTTACAGTCTTGCCACACGGCTGTTGTAGACGGTTATATGGTTGAAGGACACGTACCAGAAAAAGACATCGCTCGCTTACTTAGCGAACGACCGACTAATATTACCGGTCTTTCCGCTCCAGGCATGCCGCAGCATTCGCCAGGTATGGCTGCACCAGGTAAGGACTACAAAGACTTTAACGTGATTGCGTTTGATAAAAATGGCAACTTGAGCTTATATAAAAAGTACTAAGATAATGAGGAAATAGAGCAGTAAGTACTGTTCTATTTTCACAATATTATTCATAATATTTCCACAACCTCTCCAGCATATCTAAACCATACTTAAACTACATCCACACCATTTCGACACCACACCAACTCTAAACCACATCTAGGTCATATATTTGCCATGAAAAGTAAGCTGGATTTATCACAGTGATAATGACTTATTTACTGCTGATGGTCGATTAAACCCCGAGCTATGAGAATTATACTCAGATTTTTGCCGCTGACCATGTACTGCTTTCAGTGGTTCAAACGATGTATTGGGGGGAGGGGAGTATTCTTGCTAACTAAGCGCGCTACAGGGCGTAATTTAGTGACTGTTAAAATAGATGCCATTACCTATAAGGAAGTAATAAAAAGAGGTTGTGGACAGATTCTTTACAGAGCGCTATCTTATCTAATACAACAAATCACAAAATAAGTGATAAAAGGATGAAGCCAAGGTTTTTAACCACAGGCTTTACAAGAATGACAGACGACTTAATAACCGGGTGATTGTTCGAAAAAATACCCTGCTTATAATTTTGGGTAAGAATTTAAAGGGAAGTTTATATATGATGAGCAGAAATACTAAGCATCACGGTCTCTATCGTTCAGAGTTTGAACACGATAGCTGTGGTATCGGCTTTGTTACCAATCTAAAAGGTAAAAAGTCGCACGATATTATTCAGAACGCACTTACTATGCTGGAATGCATGGAACACCGAGGCGGTACTGGCTTTGATGTTAAAAGTGGTGATGGTGCAGGAATATTGATCCAGATTCCGCATGATTTTTTCAAAGCAGAAGCCAGTGAACTTGGCTTCCAGTTACCTCCTGAAGGCGAATATGGCGTTGGGATGATCTTCTTCCCTAACGATCCCGAGCAAGCGGAGAAAAGCCGTGAGGTTTTTAATGCTGCTATTGAAGAACTTGGTTTAAGCATACTGGCTTATCGTTCGGTACCAACGGATAATTCGATGTTGGGGGTAGCCTCGTTTGACTCTGAGCCTCAGATTGAACAGGTATTTATCCAAAAACCGAATGATCTTACCCAGCAGGTTTTTGAACGTAAGTTATTTGTGTTACGTAAATACACGTCACACAAGCTTAACAGAACCATCGCTAAAGAAACCGATGAGTTTTATATCGCTTCTATGTCCTCCCGTACCATAGTGTATAAAGGGCAATTCACCACCGCGCAGGTGAAACAATACTACCTCGATTTGCAAAATGAACGCGTGACGACTGGCCTCGCCATGTTCCACTCCCGCTTTTCAACCAATACATTCCCGGCATGGCGTCGAGCACAACCGTTCCGCTATTTATCTCACAATGGTGAAATTAATACCGTTCAGGGCAATGTCAATTGGATGAACGCGCGCGAAGCGATGTTTAAATCGATAAACTTCAGTGACGCCGAACTGAAAATGATCAACCCGGTATGTAACCGTGGTAATTCAGATTCTGCAAACCTTGATATGGCGATTGAGCTGCTTGTGCTCAGCGGACGTCCACTGGCTCAGGTCATGATGATGATGGTGCCGGAAGCATGGCAATCTCAGGAAGACATGGATCCGGTTAAGCGCGCTTTTTATGAGTATTACGCTTGCATCATGGAACCATGGGATGGCCCAGCTTCTATTTCGTTCACCGATGGCAAAATGATTGGCGCCACACTCGACCGTAATGGCTTACGTCCTTCGCGTTACTTGCTCACCAATGATGGCACGTTGATCATGGGCTCTGAAACGGGCACCATCTGTATCGATCAATCGACTGTCGTAGAAAAAGGTCGCTTGCAACCGGGCAAGATATTTATTGCCGATTTGGAACAAGGCCGCATTATCAGTGATGATGAGGTTAAAAATGGTATTTGCTCTGCACAACCGTATGAACGATGGCTGAGCGAAAACAAAATACTGTTGAACGAACTGCCAACGCCAGCAGCATCTGTCACTCAAGCTGAGTTGCCAAACCTGAGAAAAATTCAAAAAGCGTTTGGCTACAGCAGTGAAGATCTTAACCTGATTTTGGCGCAAATGGTCGACAGCAGCAAAGAGCCGCTTGGTGCTATGGGTACAGATACACCGTTAGCGGTACTTTCCGATCGCCCGCAGCAACTATCTCACTATTTTAAACAGTTGTTTGCTCAGGTTACTAATCCGCCGATAGATCCGATCCGAGAAGAGTTGGTGATGTCTTTGCGTGGTTATGTCGGCAACTCGCACAACTTATTGACAGAGACGCCTGCGCATTGTCACAAGATTGAAATTGACCAGCCAGTGCTGACCAATGAAGAATTTAAAAAACTGCAGCAAATTGACCATAATCATCTGCAGTCTAAAACCATTGATATTACCTTTAGAGCGACAGGCAAAGAAGGGGCACTGAAGGCTGCACTTGATCGTATCTGTTTGTATGCCAAAGATGCGGTTAACAATGGTTATGCGTTGTTGCTATTGAGTGACCGTAATATCGACACCGATCATGCGGCGATACCGTCGGTACTGGCGACTGCTGCGATCCATCATTATTTGATCCGCGAAGGTTTACGTGCCAAAGCCGATCTTATCCTCGAAGTTGCCGATATTCGTGAAACGCATCACTTTGCTACTGTGTTAGGTTTTGGCGCAGCAGCGGTTAACCCTTATTTGGCGCTTGAAAGTTTGTATAGCTTGCGTGATGACGGCGTTATTAATCCTAAATTCAGTAATGACGTCGTTGTTGCTAAGTATATCAAAGCCGTTGGTAGTGGTTTGTTGAAGATCTTCTCGAAAATGGGGATTTCAACATTACAGTCTTACCAGGGTGCTCAGATATTTGAAGCGCTGGGTATTAACAGTGATGTTATTGATAATTACTTCACCGGTACGGTAAGCCGCATCGAAGGTATTGGCCTAGATCAAATCGCGACAGAGGCGTTAATGCGCCACCGTGACGGTTTTTTACCTGAAGATCGTATTGCCGCTGATGATCTGTTGAAGACTGGTGGCGAATACGCTTGGCGTCATGATGGGGAAAAACACCTGTTTAACCCAACTACTATTCGCTTGCTGCAGCATTCTACAGCGAGTAACAATACTGAACAGTTTAAAGAATATGCAAAAGTCGTTGATACACAGAGTAAAGATGCATTTACTTTACGTGGTTTGCTCGAATTTAGTGCGGACCATAAATCTATCCCATTAGATGAAGTGGAGCCGATCGAAAATATTTTCAAACGTTTTGCTTCCGGTGCTATGTCCTTTGGTTCTATTTCTTGGGAAGCGCACACTACGCTCGCCATTGCCATGAATCGTATTGGCGGTAGAAGTAACAGTGGTGAGGGCGGTGAAGATCCGATTCGCTTTAAGCCGATGGAAAATGGCGATTCGATGAAGTCGCGGATCAAGCAGGTTGCTTCTGGCCGTTTTGGGGTAACCAGTCATTACTTGACTAATGCAGACGAATTACAAATTAAAATGGCGCAAGGTGCCAAGCCGGGCGAGGGTGGCCAATTACCTGGGCATAAGGTTGATGCCTGGATTGGTCGTACACGTGGCTCTACGCCTGGTGTAGGACTAATTTCACCGCCGCCGCATCATGACATCTATTCTATCGAAGATTTGTCACAGCTCATATTTGACCTTAAAAACGCTAACCGTGAAGCGCGGGTAAATGTGAAACTGGTATCTGAAGCGGGTGTTGGTACTATCGCATCGGGTGTGTGTAAAGGTTATGCCGATGTAGTTCTGATTGCTGGCCATGATGGCGGTACCGGTGCTTCACCTCTGAGCTCGATCAAGCATGCGGGTCTGCCTTGGGAACTTGGCCTCGCTGAAACCCATCAAACACTGGTGCGTAATCATTTACGTAGCCGTATTACGGTGCAAACCGATGGGCAGTTGAAAACACCACGCGATCTGGCGATAGCGACCTTGTTGGGTGCGGAAGAATACGGTATGGCGACAACTGCGTTAGTGGTTGAAGGCTGTATCATGATGCGTAAATGCCACTTAAATACCTGCCCTGTCGGTATCGCGACACAAGACCGAGAGTTGCGCGGTCGTTTTAGTGGCCAGGCTGATATTTTGGTTAACTTCTTTACCATGATGGCAGAAGGCTTACGCGAGATCATGGCCGAACTGGGCTTTAAAACCATTAACGAAATGGTTGGACAAACCCAGTACTTGAGAACGCGCACTGATGTCGACCATTGGAAATACAAGGGTGTTGATCTCTCGCCGTTGCTGTACAAAGAGAAATGTGCGGCTGACGAAACCCTGTACTGCTCTAAAGAACAAAAACACCTGATCGACGATATTATTGACCGTCGCATGATGGAAGACGCCAAGGATGCACTGGAAAGTCAAACGCCAGTTAATCTTGAGTACGATGTAGTGAATACCGATCGTACTATTGGCGCCATGCTGTCTAACGAGATCTCGAAGAAATATGAAGCTGACGGTCTGCCGGAAAATACCATCAAGGTTAAGTTTAACGGTTCGGCAGGTCAGAGTTTTGGTTGCTTCTCAGCTAAGGGCCTTCGCTTTGAGCTTGAGGGTGATGCGAATGACTATTTTGGTAAGGGATTATCCGGTGCCAATTTGGTTGTTTACCCACCTAAAGTGGCCACTTTTGAAGCCAGTAAAAATATCGTCATTGGTAACGTTGCCTTGTTTGGTGCCACTTCAGGTAAAGCCTTTATTCGCGGTATTGCCGGTGAACGTTTCTGCGTCCGTAACTCAGGTGCTACGACGGTTGTTGAAGGTGTGGGCGATCACGGTTGTGAATATATGACGGGTGGTAAGGCTGTTATTCTTGGTCAGACCGGGCGTAATTTCGCTGCGGGTATGTCAGGTGGTATTGCTTATGTTCTAGATGACAACAATGATTTAGCCAGCAAATGCAACATGGAAATGGTGCAGCTTGAAATGCTTGAAAACGTTAATGATATTGCTGAACTAAAAGCCCTCATTACCGAGCACAAAGACAATACTCAATCGGATGTGGCAGAAGACTTGCTCGCCGACTGGGACAGTGCCGTTAAACGTTTTGTAAAAGTCATGCCTGTTGATTTCAAAAAAATGCAACAGTATATGGACCAAGCACGTAGCACGGGTAAATTTGAAACTGAATATGATGTGGCAGTCGAAGCATTCGACATGCATCTTGCAAATCTGGCAGCTCAAAGCGCCTGAGCTGAATAGGAGACAATATTATGGGAAATCCAACCGGATTTATGAAAGTAGCAAGAGCCTTACCAGAAGATCGCGATCCGAAGACGCGTTTGATTGACTGGCAAGAAGTCCATCATCATATGGAAACTGCAGATATCGAAAAACAGGCATCACGCTGCATGGATTGTGGTGTGCCGTTTTGTCAATCGGCTGTATCACAATACGCCCCGGCGGTTGCTGGCTGCCCGGTCAATAATATCATTCCGGAGTGGAATGATCTGATCTATCACGGCCGTTGGAAAGAAGCGGTACAGTTGCTGCATAAAACCAATAACTTTCCGGAGTTTACAGGTCGTGTTTGTCCGGCTCCTTGTGAAGGGGCTTGTGTACTGGGGATCAATGCTGAACCCGTCACAATTAAACTTCACGAGTACGCGATTATCGAAAAAGCCTTCAAAGAGGGCTGGGTTGTCGCTAACATTCCAAGCAAGCGCACGGGTAAAACGGTTGCGGTTATCGGTTCTGGCCCTGCAGGCATGGCTGCGGCTGCGCAGCTTAACTCCGCAGGCCATAGGGTGACTGTCTATGAACGCGCCGACCGTATCGGTGGTTTGTTGATGTACGGTATTCCTAATATGAAACTGCAAAAGGAGATCGTTCAGCGTCGTGTGGATCTACTTGCTGAAGAAGGTATTGTGTTTGTAACCAATACTGAAGTGGGTAAAGATATTTCTGCAAAGCAGCTTGAACAGGATTTTGATGCGGTGGTGCTGTGCGTCGGTGCTACGGTCCCTCGCGACCTGATGGTTGAAGAAGGTCGTGAACTTAATGGTATCCACTTTGCCATGGACTTTCTAAAAGCGAATACCAAGAGCTTGTTAGACAGTGATCACGCAGATGGCAACTACATTAATGCTAAAGGTAAAAATGTGGTTATTATCGGTGGTGGTGATACCGGTACTGACTGTGTAGGCACATCGTTACGCCATCAGTGTGAAAGTGTTGCCCAGTTAGAGATCATGCCGCAACCGCCGGCATCACGACAGGACAATAATCCTTGGCCACAGTGGCCGAAACAACTTCTAGTTGATTACGGTCAAGAAGAATCGATTGCCGTGCAAGGACAGGATCCACGCCAATACTTAGTGATGACCACTAAAATTGAAGGTGATGATAACGGCAATGTTAAAGCCGTGCATACGGTTAATGTTGAGTGGCAACGTCAGCCTGATGGCGCAATGGTGCCGAATAAGATCCCTGGTAGTGAGAAAGTACTTCCTGCCGATATGGTCTTGTTAGCAATGGGTTTCATGGGGCCAGAAGGTGGCTTGATTGAGCAGTTTGATCTTGAAAAAGATGGACGTTCTAACATTAAGGCTGAATATGATAAGTTTGCGACGAGCAAGCCGGGCGTATTCGCCGCAGGAGACGGACGTCGTGGACAAAGCCTGATTGTTTGGGCTATTGATGAAGGTCGCCGCGCTGCCCGTGAGGTGGATTCTTACTTGATGGGGAAAAGCTACTTGCCTTAACGCGCATTTGAATATTAACAAGGCGAATCATTCATGATTCGTCTTTTTTATGTCAGTATTTTAAGTGTGAGAAGATGATGGTGAGATGTTGCGACCAAATAGGTGATCACGAGATCTATATTTCGACCGTAATATGTGAAAGTCCATCAGTGCCTAGATAGCCAATATCACCCGTTGCTATGTATTCCTGTTGGGTGCTACTTTGCTAGCGCCTCACTAATATCTACGATAACCTCAACATCACTTCAAACGTATTGCCTTTTGAGCTTGGATTATCCAGCAAGGTTAATGACCCCTGATGTAACTTAGCGATATCACTGGCAATCGACATACCTAACCCCGCACCATCGCCTTTCTCTGTGTGAGCTCGAAAAAAACTTTCAAATATTTTAGCTGATATTGCTGCTGGGATGGCTTTGCCATTATCAGTAATGAGGATAGTAATGTCATTTGAGGCTGCTGTTGGCGTAACTAATTGCACTTCAATCTTCGAATTAACGCCTGAATAACGGATGGCATTATCAATTAAATTACTGAATAAGATCGACAGTAATATCGGGTTGCCTTGCACATCGCAATGCTTGGGGGCATCAAGCGAGATGTCTTGTTGTTGCTTTAATGCCAAAGGCACAAGCGCCGCGATGGTTTCTTGTAAGCACTTCACCATATCCATTTTTTGAAATTTAACGTTATTAAGTGACTGTGCTTCAATACGCGATAACATCAGCAATTGTTGTATTAGCCGATCCAGTCGATCAATACCAAATAATATGTTGTTCAGGTCATTTTTTAATTGTGCTTCATTTTCGCTATGTAAGGCGTTTTCGGCATTTAATTTTAGAATGGCTAACGGGGTTTTTAATTCATGCGCTGCGGTGCGGGTTAAGCGTTTTTCCCGTTGCCATGCATTGTTTAACTCACTAAAAAGATAGTTTAATTGGCTGATTAATGGCATTAGTTCGGTAGTGGCAGTCGGCACTTTTATTTCATCTAAGCAATCAATGCCACGTTGCGATATGGCTAAGCGCAGTTCATCGATTGGGCGTAAAAAAGTATTGATTAAAAAGATGAAAATAATAATGAGAACAGGAATTAATATAAGTTGAGGAATGCCTGTTGAAACGGCTATTTCATTGACGATTTCATCTCTAATGACGCGTTTTTCGGCGACGATAAAGATGGCTTTGTCGTTTGTTTTAAACGGAATTGTGAGTTGGAAGTAACGCCATTCATCGTTATTTTCAATACTGGTACCAAAGCCATCTTCGCCTGCTTTGCCAAGCAGTGTTGTTGGAGAGCTAGGTGAATTGAATAGCATTTCATTATTAGCATAAAATTGGAAAATGATGTTTTGCTCATAAGGATGGCCATACTGAGTAGGGTCGTCATTATCGCCGTCGGAGGCCTGTAATATTTTGTTAAACCATATTTTATAGTGCGCGATAGAGTCGCTATGATCTTGAGTAAATAAGCTCGGTATACTTAAAGCAATAATTTTTGCAGATTGACCGAGTCTGGCATCATATACTTCATCAATTTCATGCTTAGTTTCATTGTAGATCATCACCCAAGACAACAATATAAGGATCACAGTGGCTAAGACAGTCGATACAATTAAGCGCTTACGAATGGAAAAAATGGCTGTATTAGTCTTTTTCAATGATATACCCCACACCACGAATGTTCTTGATCAGTTTACTGTCTATTTTCTTTCTTAAATTATGAATATGCACTTCAATGGCATTATCACTTGCCGCTTCATCCCAGCCATGAAGGGCTTGTTGTAACTGATCTTTACTTAATACCCGACCTGACTTTGCCACTAAGGTCGCGAGTAGTTTAAACTCAACTTTGGTTAATTTAATGGGTTTATCTTGATAATGTACTTCATTATTTTGCAATGAAAGACGCAAGCCTTTGCATTCAATTTCAGATTCGGTATTACCGGATATACGGCGGATCATGACCCGAAGTCGGGCTAACAACTCTTGCAATGCAAAGGGTTTTAATAAGTAATCGTCTGCGCCGTCATCCAAGCCTTTGACACGGTCTTCAATGTCATCGCGGGCGGTTAGAATGATAATCGGGATCTTATGGCCGGCTTGGCGTATTTTCTTTAGTACCTTTAAACCATCAATATCTGGCAGAGTAAGGTCTAAAATTATCGCCATAAAATCTTCGGTTTTTAAACTGGCTTCAACTAAGTTACCTAATTGCAGCCAGTCGACAGTAAAACCATGACGACCGAGGGAAACCATCATCGATTCCCCTAATAGAATGTCGTCTTCGACCAATAAAATCCGCATTATTATAATTCCTTCATTTTTTGAGCTATTTCTAGTTGGCGACCTTTATCTGCTAAAGGTCTGTCAGGTCTAGGTGCGGCCTGCTTCGCGTGTATAAAATAGCGGCGCGCTTCTGCTGTTCTGCCATCTTGTAATAAAAAGTCGGCATAAAAATAATTTGGGTCGATGCCATCCGGGTTTATCGATAACGCTTGTTTTAACCATTTCTCTGCCGTGTCATCATCGCCGAATCCAAGTGGCCATCCCGGAACTTGATAATAGAGCGAGCCTAAACTGGTGTAAGCGGAACCATCGAGCACCGTTGGGTTTTCTTTTATCGCCTGTTCAAGTAACACTTTGGATTCTTTCACTAAAGATAGCGCACCTAGACCGCCTTTTGCACCTGCTAAAGTACTTTTATTGATGGCAAGCCATACTTTTAGCTCCGTATTTTGTGGTGAGTTGGTGGATAAGGTCTGCGTGCTGTCGACTAAGGCCTCTAGACAAGACTCTTTTATATCCTCATTTTCAGACTGATATTGGCATTGTGCCCATTGATGCTGAACATTCAGTAAGGTGTTTGGCGGATCAATGTCATTGGCAAAGCTTGGGGCGGTAAAAAATAATAACCCTGTTGCGGCCAACGTTACTGGTAGCGAACTGTTTTTTATATATTGCATGAGTGATGTATTCATAGTGTGTACCTGCCTTTTTAGCATTAAATGGGTTTTTTCATAAACTCGACGATGACCGCGTGTTGCTTACGAATAGAAGAAGAAACCAAAGATGGAAACAGTTGGTTAATTTTCACAAACAATTTTTCTGGCCAACCAATCCAAGTGGTGGTGTGTTCTTTTTCTAACACCTTGATGACGTTGAGGGCCACTACTTCGGGTGAGTCCATCGCATTGCCAAGCTGATGATTTAAAGCCGTGACATTGGCACTGTTTAGTTCTGTGGTGGTGGCGCGCGGCGCGAGATAAAGTATTTTCGTCGCACTACCTTGTAGCTCGCGTTGCATTGCTTCACTAAAGCGGTGTAGGCCAGCTTTAGCCGCGCAGTAAGTGCTGTAACCTGGGTAACCAATAGAGCCAAAAGTGGAACCAATATTAAGGATGATATGCGGTTTTTTTGACCAAGATAGGGCACTTTTAGTCAGTAACATAGGGGCTAATAAGTTGAGGTATAATTCTGCTTCAATGGCATCATCATCGCGGCTATCTAATGAATCAAAGGTATTGATACCAGCATTATTAATCACACCATCAATAAGCATGTGGTCATCGACCATGGCGGCACACTGCTTGCCTAGCGCTTGAATACCCAGTGTATTACTGAGATCGGCAATTAATATGCTGTGTGTTTCTGGCATCGCCAGAGACTGTTTTAATACCTCTAACTTAAGTAAATCTCTTCCGACTAGGATGATAGAGCATCCCTGTTTTGCTAGGTTTGAGGCTATACAGCGGCCAATGCCACCTGTTGCGCCAGTTAAGATAAAGCGTTTATGTTGTAAATTCATGTTATTTCCTTAAGCGATAAACGGATTAACTTTAATGCGTCGCAGATAAACTGTTGAGCATATCGCCATACAAAGAGAAAACCATGTTGGCACCAGCAATAATGGCTTGTTGATCGTCGGGGTCGGTGATGTTGTTCATCAATTTTTCAAAGGTTTGGATGTGTTCTTGATCTAATGTGCTGTGAGAGGTTAAGTAGCTCATTGCGGCATCAGGTAATTCAAGTTTGCTTTGTACTAATGCGGCGATAGAGCCGCCGACAGTGACGCTAGTACCTTCCAATACCCAGACCATGCCAAAGAAAGCCAATGGATTTTTACGATCTATTTGGTGATACAAATACGCTACCATCAGCTCAATCGCGCGGCATGCTTTACCTTGATGCTGATCACGGCGAACATCGTCGGCGTTGGCTCCACACGCGCGAATGTCATTTAAGATCCATTCATGGTGTCCCTTTTCTTCTTCGATGTATTCACTAATACCACTTTGTAACCATTCATATTTTTCTGGCAAGCGTGAACCACAAGCCATTAATAGTGGCACTGTATGTTTTACGTGATGAAACGCTTGAGTAAGAAAAGCGGTGTAATTGGCTAAGCTGATGTCGCCTTGTTGGCAAGCTGTAAAAATAGGCGCTTGATACATCAGCTCTTGCTGTTGTTGGGTTGCTTGTTTTAGTTGCTCAAAAAATAGTGGTGTTGATGTCATGTTATTTACCTTATTAGAGTCTGAAGACGATAAGTCGAGTGTGCTAACTTGTTTATTAAATGGTTTACCAAATAGCGCCTGAAATTCGTCCCGTTTTGGGCGACCATTGGCGGTAAATAAGTGCGGGTATTGCGTAAATGAATCAACCAATATCCACTGAGACACTGCGGCATAGTCTGGCAATGTTTGGTTTAATTGCTTTATAGCATCGCGCACCTTGGCTGGTGTTTCTGTAATAGCTGCACTCGCGGCAATGATGGCAAGCAATTGGTCATCTTGATCACTCATTACTAGCATGTTGCGAATTGCAGGGTAGGCTTGCGCTTCTGATTCAATCCATTCTGGCGAAATGTTACGACCAAACGGGGTGATCACCAGGTTTTTATGTCTCCCGGTAATATGTAAAAAGCCATCGTCGTCTAGGTAGCCAATATCACCGGTTTCTATGTATTGCGGAGGTGTGCTATCACCTAAATAACCCAACATCGAAGAGCCAAAGATTAGCACTTCACCATCGTGGGCAATTTCTACTTGGCAATGTGGTAACACCTGCCCACAACTGCCAAATTGAAAAGCAGAAGGGTGATTTAGACTGACAACAGAACCGCACTCTGATAGTCCATAGCCTTCATAAGCTGGAATGTTCAGTTGATGGGCGAGTGCCATGATTGAACTTGGCACCCGCGCGCCGCCAACAGCAACGAAAACTAAGCGTTTAGCTATTTCCGGTTGTGCTTGTACGGTTTGAATTAAGGCGCCAAGTAATGCTGGTGTGAGTACTAAGCTTTGTGGGGTAAAGGTCAGTAATGCCTGCATAAAAGCGGGGGCTGCAAATTGACTCGAACCAATAAGACCGACTTGCTCCCCAGGTAAAATGATGGTGCGGACCCCAAGCATTAATGGCACGTAAATACCTGTGATGTTCTCGAGTAATGTTGTCAGTGGCAGTAATACCAAATGCGAGCTTGGTATCTCGCCTTCGCTGAGTGTATCGAGTAAGCTTTGAGTGACTGTTTCTAAGTGTAAGGCGCTAAGACAGACACCTTTCGGGTTGCCGGTAGAACCCGAGGTAAAGGTGATTTTTACGCACTTTTTTGGGAACTCTGGCGCAGTCAGTGCTTTGCTTTTTGTATAAACAGCCATGCCCAGTAGCGTTAATTCTGAGCGCTCTATATTATCAGCCCAATCACCAATGCAGAGATCTGCGCCACTTTCATTAAGCGTATGTTCGACTTGTTGTGGGGTGAAGAACATCGGCATAGGCACGATAGGAATGTTGGCTGCTAGGGCGGCTAAATCTAGAATTGCCCAATCAATGCTGTTGGGCGCTCGAAGCGCAATGCAGCGTGGATTTATATCCAGCAGTGATGTTTTTGTCTCTTCAATTTCTAGCCACAATTGGGCGTAAGTCATTTCAACCACAGCTGAGCTTGATGCTCTGTATCCCGTCAAGGCAATTGCATCAGGCTGGGTTAATCCGTAATTATAGATGCACGTTAATAGAGCGCTCATGAGCAGACCTTTTGCGATTGTGATTGAGAGTATGCACGTTTACGTGATGTAAGCAGCGACGTTAATTGCGCTAAACCTTGCTTTAAATTACCAGCAGATACTTTCGGATTATGGTGATAATAATTCCCCCAAACCTCTTCACCATCTTGCACACAGTTGGCGTTGGCAGGTGTTAATATGACGGGCTGCAATCTTAAGCGAGTCATCATGGCGTGAAGCGGATCTGTGGCTGTAAATATGCACCACTCATAACCTTCGTTAACAAGGTGCTCAGCCATTAACATAAAGTGCAGAGGTGACATGCCTTTGGAAAATGAAGCAAGCTGACCAAATTCAATCAGCTTGTTTCTTGAAATCGGTTGCTCAAACGTATCAGCCATTAATTGGTCGGCAGGCGCGTGAAGATATTGCTCCAAGAACAGCGGGGCGCTATCTGCCTCACGATAACCACAGGCCGAAAGGATCGTGTTGTTTTCATCTAAAATAGCCACAAACATGGGCATAAATTCATGGATATGCGCATTGAACGCGAGGCTGTATCGCGAATAAATATAGTGTTCAACATGCGCTCTTAAAGGGTGATTAGCATCAATTACTGCAAGCGTGTAATTGTTTGTCGATTGTTCATAAGCCATAAGCTTTACCTTGTTTGTTGGTTCTGTATTCACTTTAACAAGGGAAACTTAAGGAAAACTTAAGGAAAACTTAAGGAAAAAAATAGCGGTAAAAAATAGCGGTAAAAAATAGTGATAAAAAAGAGTGGTAAAAAAGAGTGGTAAAAAAGAGTGGTAAAAGCACTGCAGAGATCGAGAAATGTTACATTATCTGGATAAGAAAGCTAAACCCCTCGCGCCACTGGGGGAGGGGGGTATGCTAAGTTAGCCTAATTTAATTTTACCACCATGCTTCAGCTTGCATGCCAACACTTAGTTCGCTATTTTCGTGTAGTGCGAAGGCATTGTCATTTTTGGCGTCGTTTAGGTAGGTAGCGAAAACGCGGATTTCAGGGCGTGACCAGAAACCGGATCTTGGTGCCCATGCTTGCGCAATGGTAAATTTACTACCGGCACTATCAATATCATTGATTGTTTCTGTAAAACCACCGACCTCTACGATAGTACGCATCAGATCATTCCATTTGTACATTGGACGAATGACGACGCTTAATGTCGAATCATCTGTGTCGGTACCGTCAACGTTAGTCGCTGCAGCGTAACGAATTGAGTGACCAAATTCGATGTTATCACCGACAGAGAGTACACCCCAGTTAATAACTCGGAAGCCTTCTGCATCGTTATTCGCCGCGTCACGCACTAAGCCGTTACCATGACCGAACGTAGTCATCTGCTCTGCATAACCGGAATTGGCTACTTGCAGGATGGTTTTATTGAAGCCAGTATTTAAATTTTGCGTCAGGCTTGCCGTCAGCATTACGCTATCATCAGCGTCAAGTGATTGCTCTGCTCTCTCATGGCCATAGTGGTAGTCAACACCAACTTCTAAATCAGCCTTGTTCCATAGCGGAATACCTGCATAACGGACATCGACGATGACGGCTGTGGTTTCTTTACCATCCTCAATGTCATTGGCAACAGTATCTTGAATTAAGGCAAATGATAATTTACCTGGACCTAGATTGATGTGCTCAATACCGCCACCGATACCACTTACATCCCAATAATAGTTATCAACAATATGCACGTCATGACGTTGGTAATAACGATCACCAGCCCAAAGTGTAATATCTTTATCAGCAAATAGGCCATTTGCTTGCACATTCAACTGCACCACATCTACGTTTCTGTCAGTCGAGTTTTCGTCCTGTCCTTCCCAGTAAGCCAGCATTGAATCAACAACAAATGAGACGTCATCTTCAGCGTAAACTTCTTTCTTAAGGCCGAACTCACCGTACAGGTCATTTTCATTACCTAAACGACCGACTTTGTTGACTTCCCATTTATTGTTAGCACCGCTTTCAGTGCTTAAACCAACACCGCCACGCATGTAACCGTAAAATTCGACGGGCGAATCTTCTGCTATTGCATTTGATGATAATAGTGCACCCAAAATGGCGCTGGCAAGAGGTAGTAGTTTCATTGTGTCATCCTTGTTGTGTTAACGTTTAAATTATTTAAGCTCTTTATTATTAAAATTAGAATGAGCTTTGGGACCGCTCCCAATTCGTGTATGGTGCAGTGATAATTAATCGGATGAAAGTCATAAACATGAATATTGTGATCAAGATAACTATAAAGACTTATGTTATAGTTATTTTTTAGGGAGCGCTCCCATTGTTGTTGTATTGGCTAACGCATGAGTAGTATTGGCCTGAACCAAGTTCACATATTTAATGCATTTGGTATGACTGTAAATTATTTAAGGAGAGAAAATGTTATCTGTTGTTGCTGATGTTGGTGGTACAAATATCCGATTTGCTGTTTGTGACCTTGAAACTGGGGCATTGAGTGAATTAAAGGAATTTGCTTGTGCAGAATTCGTAACCCTAGAGGCTGCACTTGCTCAATACTTTGCTGCATTGTCGGGTGAAATAACACACCTTTGTGTTGGTATTGCTTGTCCTGTTGAAAATGATCATGTTGTGATGACCAATTTAAACTGGGCGTTCTCTAAACAAGCGCTTCAAGATAAATTAAAATTAGCATCGTTACATATCATTAATGACTACACTGCAATTTCATTAGCAGTGCCGTTTCTTTCTGCGGAAGAGAAAATACAAATTGGTGCTGGTGAATGTCAAACGGATGGGGTAACCGCAGTTTTTGGTCCTGGTACGGGACTTGGCGTGTCACACATTGTTAAAGCGGCGGGTAAGTGGATAAGTTTAGATGGCGAAGGTGGGCATGTCAGTTTCACACCTAATACACCAGAGCAGGCTGATATTTTATGCTTGTTACAAGCACAGTTTGGCCACGTTTCTGCAGAGCGTATTTTGTCCGGGCAAGGTTTAGTTAATCTATACAAAAGTCTGTGTACTTTATCTGAGCAGGAGGCTAAATTTGATCAACCTAAAGATGTCACTAAAGCTGCATTAGATGGCAGTTGTGATATCGCGCGCAAGAGCCTAGCGGTATTCTGCCAAGTAATGGGAGGTTTTGCAGGTAACCTTGCGTTAAATCTAGCTTGTACAGGTGGTGTTTATATCGCTGGTGGTATCGTGCCACGCTTTGTTGATTTCTTCCAAGCGAGTGAGTTCAGACGTTGCTTTGAAGATAAAGGGCGTTTTAAGGATTATCTTGCAGCAATTCCAACGTTTTTAATCACGCATGATAACCCCGGATTATTAGGTGCAAGTGTTTATTTACGCCAAGAGTTAGCGTCTATTAACTAATCTTTCGGTCAATAAAAGCCCTTAATCATTGCAAAGTGAAAGGGCTTTTTTTATTTGTGTGACTTGTCCTAAATAGTAGTAGTGAAAATGATTGAAATCCGGCCACGAATAGCGATAATAAAGGAGTATTCATTAGCTAGGCCGAATAAATTGATAGCAAAAAAACTCACCATTCTTGATATTGCAAAGTTAGCCGGGGTTGGAAAATCGACAGTTTCCCGTGTATTAACGAATGATCCTAAAGTAAAGGACAGTACCAGAGAAAAAGTTGAGCGGGTTATTCAAGAGTCTGGGTTTGTACCGTCCAAATCGGCTCAGATTCTGGGAGGAGGGAGTGCCAAGGTTATCGGTATTATTTTATCTCGACTAGACTCAGCATCAGAGAACAAAGTTGTGAGCGGTATTTTAGACGTTATTTACGCTGCTGGTTATGATGCTTTGATTATGGAAGGCCAGTTTGACGTCGAAAAAACCAATGAACATTTAGCTGTTTTGAAGAAAAGAGATGTAGATGGTGTGATCTTATTTGGTTTTACTGGATATGATTTATCTGCAGTTGAAAAGTTAGCACATAGAGCGGTTGTTATTGCGGTTGATAGTGAAAGTGTTTCATCTGTTGGTTATGATAATTATGGCATTATTGAAAAGGCAATGGCTCACATTCAAGAGCAAGGAAAACAGCATATTAGCTATATTGGTGTTGATGTTAAGGATAAAACGACGGGGTTAATGCGTCTTAATGCTTATTTGGATTATTGTAAATCAGCGAATATAAAACCTAATTTTCAAACTGGGCAGCTTAGTTATAAAAGCGCTTATGAGCTGACAGATCTGGTACTGACGCCAGAAACCCAAGCGATTGTTTGTGCTAGTGATACTTTGGCAATGGGCGTGGCTAAACGTCTGCAGGTACTGGAACGCAATGATATATTGGTTTCTGGGGTAGGCGCGACAGAACTGTTAGTATTTGTTTTTCCTAATACATTCAGTATCGATCCCGGCTATTATTCGGCGGGTAAGACCTCTGCTAACTTGCTGATAAAACAGCTTCAAGGGCAGCGTGAAGTTACTCACTTAACCCAGGAAACGTTCATAGCACATTAACGTCCCCTGAAGATATTTTGTGATTCCCACCTCAAAATGGGAGCGCTCCCGTTTACGCTGAACTACGGTTGCGTTATGCTTCTCGTCATTGGGAGCGGTCCCATTTAATTAACTCTAACAACAAAAGGGATAGTGAAATGAGTAAAATTGATCAGAAACAAGTTGAGCGCTTGATAGACTTTATCGGAGGACAAGACAATATAGCAAGTGTCAGTCACTGTTTAACACGCTTACGTTTCGCCTTAGTAGATCCTGAATTAGCAAATATTAAAGACATTGAAAAAATTCCAATGGTAAAAGGCTGCTTTACTAATGCGGGGCAGTTTCAGGTCGTTATTGGCATTGAAGTTGATGAAGTTTATAAAGTATTAACGAAGATAACCGGTGCTAAAGGCGCTGATAAAGAAGCGACAAAAGTGGCTGCACGACAAAATATGAATCTGCTCGAGCGAGGGATCTCTCATATGGCAGAAATTTTTGTCCCTCTTTTACCAGCAATTATTACCGGTGGTTTAATTCTTGGTTTCCGCAACGTGATCGGTGACATCCGCATGTTCGATGGTAAAACCTTGGTTGAGATTAGCCAGTTCTGGGCTACCGTTCACTCATTTCTTTGGTTACTGGGTGAAGCGATTTTCCACTTCCTACCCGTTGCAGTTTGTTGGGCTACGGTGAAGAAACTCGGGGGCACACCCGTTCTCGGTATTGTATTAGGTATTACCTTAGTTTCGCCACAATTGATGAATGCATATGGCATCGGCTCACAAGTTCCTGATGTTTGGGATTTTGGTTTTTTCGTGATGGAAAAAGTCGGCTATCAAGCGCAAGTGATCCCAGCAATTTTAGCTGGTGTGGTATTGGCGATGATTGAAACAAATCTTAAGAAAATTGTTCCTGCGTACTTATATTTAGTGATTGTACCTTTTGTATCATTGCTTGTTGCCGTTGTTTTAGCGCATTCGATTATCGGTCCAATTGGACGTGACATTGGCAATGCTGTTGGTTATGCCGCCAAAGTTGCAATGACGGGTGATTTTGCCATTTTAGGTTCGATGATCTTTGGTTTCTTTTATGCCCCATTGGTTATTACCGGTATTCACCACACGACTAATGCGGTCGATTTACAGTTAATGCAAGATATGGGCGGGACGCCAATCTGGCCAATCATTGCTTTATCTAACATCGCACAGGCTGCTGCGGTTACAGGTATCATCTGGATTAGTAAGAAAAATAACGAGCGTGAAATCTCAGTGCCTGCTGCAATCTCTGCATACTTAGGTGTTACTGAACCTGCTATGTACGGCATTAACTTGAAGTATAAATTCCCAATGTTATGCGCAATGATCGGTGCTTCTGCCGCTGCTGGTATTTGTGGTGTGGCTGGCGTTATGTCAAATGGTATCGGTGTAGGTGGTTTACCTGGCATCTTATCAATCAAGCCAGAATTTTGGTCTGTTTACGCGCTAGCGATGGTAGTTGCTATCGTTGTGCCAATTGCATTAACAGTAATGCTTTACAAACGAGCTGAGAAAAAAGGCGAGATTGACAGTGAAGGATTAGTTAAAGAAGAGGCTATCGCTAACTAATCTATAACCGTCAATAATACTACAGTTGGGCAGCGCTGCTTGCTCAATGTTTTAACCCCCTAAGGCAAACCCAAGAGTTAAAATATGAATCAAATACACAAAGACTGGTGGCGCACTGCGACCATTTATCAAATATACCCTAAAAGTTTTTTCGACAGCGGAAGCAAAGGGGTTGGAGATATCAAAGGTATTATTTCTAAACTTGATTATCTTAAAACTTTGGGTGTTGATGCTATTTGGCTTACGCCTATTTATGAATCACCAATGATTGATAATGGTTATGATATTTCAGATTATTACAATATCAATCCTGATTTTGGCTGTATGGCAGATTTTGATCTGCTGCTCGAACTGGCTCATCAAAAAGGGCTCCGCATTATCCTTGATATCGTGGTTAATCATACTTCCACGGAGCATCAGTGGTTCAAATCGGCGTTGGGTAATAAAGACAGTGAATATCGCGATTATTATATTTGGAAAGATCCGATTAATGATCAAGCGCCGACTAACTGGGAGTCAAAGTTTGGTGGTAATGCTTGGGCGCTGGATGAAAAAACGAATCAATATTACCTGCATCTTTTTGCGAAAGAGCAAGCGGATCTGAATTGGGAAAATCCTAAAGTTCGTGACGAAGTAAAAGACATTATTAGCTTCTGGGCTGAAAAAGGAGTTGATGGTTTCCGTCTTGATGTGATTAATTTAATCTCAAAACACCAGGACTACCAAAATGACTATCAAGGTGACGGCCGCCGTTTTTATACCGACGGACCTCGTGTGCATGAGTTTTTGCAAGAGATCAGTGATGCGGTATTTAATCAATATGGCTCGGTAACGGTTGGAGAAATGTCTTCAACCTCACTTGAGCAATGCCAGCAGTATTCATCACTCGATGGCAAAGAGTTATCTATGGTGTTTAATTTCCATCATTTAAAAGTCGATTATGAAAACGGTGAAAAATGGACTGAAACGCCTTTTGATTTTTTACAGTTGAAATCGATTTTTAATCATTGGCAACAGGGTATGTTTGCTCAAGGTTGGTCTGCTCTGTTCTGGTGTAACCATGATCAGCCGCGTATCGTTACTCGATTAGGTAATGATCAGGTGTATCGAGTTGAATCCGCTAAAATGTTGGCTACATCTCTGCACATGATGCAGGGTACGCCTTATGTTTATCAAGGTGAAGAGATTGGCATGACCAATCCCGGTTATACGTCGATTGAACAATATCGTGACCTTGAAAGTACTAATATGTACGACATTATGCTGAACCAGCAAGGTAAAAATAAAGCCGAGGCGTTGGCAATACTAGCTCAAAAATCACGAGATAACTCGCGAACGCCGATCCAATGGAATAGTGAACAGCATGCTGGTTTTACCAAAGGTAACCCATGGTTGGAGGTCGCTGAAAATTACCAAGACGTGAACGTAGAGCAAGCGCTTAAAGATGAAAATTCAGTGTTTTATTATTACCAGCGTTTAATTGCGCTGCGTAAAGAGATTGAGGTGATCACGACCGGAGATTACACCGATTTAGCACCAGCACATTCTCAACTATTTTGTTATCGACGCCGCAGTGACAAGCAAACGCTTATCTGCCTCAATAACTATTACGCAGAGCCTGCAGAATATGTATTACCTGCGGATTTGGCTGTTGGAAAAGGAACCTACATTCTGGGTAATTACCCGGAATTATTAACCGATGAGGTGACACATTTAGTTAAACTACAACCATATGAATGCCGTGTGTTATTGATCGAACACCCGTGATTTAATCAGTGATGACGAGTTATAAAGCCTTTAGTATTTCAGTATTAAAGGCTTTTTTAGTTATTGTTAACGCATCTTACATACTCTTACATTCAAAGCGAGTGTGGTATGTTTTAATGCTTGGCGCTGAAAGCTGGTTGTTATGACGTTTTATAAGTTAACCCCATTTTACTCGTTTATGTTAATTCTGATATGGTGAATTCTCCCTCATGCTTAAGAAATTTATCTTGTGTGCATTGTACTTGACGAACAGTCCTGTCTCTCTCGCTGAGAGCCTTTGCCATCCGCATGAGAAAATGGCATTTTCTTGTGGAGTTGGAACAAAAAGTCTATCCGTGTGCTCAGGGAACGATCGTAGTGTTATCTATCGATTTGGTACACCAGAAAATATAGCGTTAGAAATGGAGTCCGCCGTTCATTTTAGCACCTCGAGTTACAGTGGTGGTGGGACGGGTCATTTGAAATTTACCAACGGTAAGTATAAGTACATCGTCTATTCCAGTGGTGTAAGCGGTGAATGGCGCAAAGATGGCAGCCGAGAGTTTATTGAAACTGCGGGTGTATACGTTGTTAAAAATGACACTGTGTTGGCTGATGTTGCATGCCGGACTTTCTCGGGCGATAAGTTTATAAGCTATCTGCCACCGTACGAGGAAGAAGAGTTTAGGTATTACTAGACGATAATTAACATCGCGGATACAAACAAGCACACTTAAATTATAATATTGAATAATATAATAAAAACTCAGTTTTAATACTGTTTTTTATTGGTTTTTATCGGTTGCTTTTAATGGATACAAACAACTTTATTTTTTAAAGTTAGCTGTTAGTATGCGATTTCTTATCAACGATAGAGCATGAAAATTGAAGAAATTAATATTATTAGCTATGGCATTTTTGTCTACACCGGTTAATGCGGATCAACTTGCCTTAGGTTTTATAACCTCATATTCTCCTGCGGTTTACAAAGGGCTCGATTCAAATGTCGTCCCTTTTCCCATGGTAGGCTATGAAGGTAAACATCTTTTTTTCCGCGGCACTGGGGCTGGTTATGCTCTTTTACCACAAGGTACTCCGCTAAATATCATTTTTCGTGCTGAATATGACTCTCGAACTTTAAAGCCTGAAGATTCAGACAATCTGGGTATACGAGAATTGGATGAACGAAGCGCTGGTGCCCTTGGTGGCGTTACGTTCCAGGTGATTACTACTACCGGAACTCTTGAAGCGTCTGTCGGTAGTGATATCGCTTTAAATCATAACGGACTCTATGCTGAAGTGACTTTTAAGGAGACGTTCCATATGGGGGCTTGGGGTTTTACGCCTCAAATTGGCTATGCATTCAATGATGACAAACTTAACAATCACCTCTACGGCGTATCGGCAGAAGAAGCTCAACGTAGTGGTTTTTCAGAGTTTGATGCAGGTTGGAGTGGCCAGTTATTCGTTGGTGTTGGCTTTTATATGTATTTATCTAAAAATGTGAGGCTTATAGCTTCTGCTCGTTATTCTAAATTAGATTATGATTTAGCAGACAGCCCTATTATCAAAAGTGATAATGTGTTGTCTGGTGTTATTGGCGCATCGTATGTTTTTTAATATGTAGAAAGAGTGATAACGCTAAACGGTTAAACTCGAGATGAATAACTCGGAGCCGATTAGCTAGGTTGTAGCTCAATGTTACAAATAACCCTTTCGGTTATCATATCGGTGTTTTTCTGTTGGCGGAAGGCGGCAAAAAACCTAAATATCGTCCATAATTACAACTAGATAAAAGGTGGATTTAACACCGCCCCTGCAAGTGAAGTCATGTTCGACACTCGCGCGAACGGGTTATTATAGGGTAATGATATGCAACGATTTAAAAAAATCATTTGCGTCGTAACGTCTGATTCTAGCAGTGCTGCTGCATTAGAACGTGCGGTCGTGTTAGCAAAAAATAGCCAAGCTCGACTGACGGTTGTCAGAGTGATTGAAAGGATACCGTCCAATATAAAAATACCAAATAGTATTCTGTCACTTGAAAAAATTCAGGCCAGTATCGTTACGGAACATCAAAAAGAACTGAAAGCCTTGATAGCGCCTTGGCATAACCATCTTGACATCGAAGCCAAGATACTTATCGGTACGCCGTATTTAGAAGTCATCCGTGAAGTATTACGTGATAAACATGACTTGGTTATTAAGGCTGCCGAAATTAACGGTCGATTACAGAACTTGGTCGGCAGTAATGATATGAACCTGATGCGCAAATGCCCCTGCCTAGTCTGGTTGGTGAAGTCGGATACTCCCAAATCATACCGCCGAATTCTCGCAGCTGTGGATGTTGATAATAATGTCACAGCAGAAGAGATAGAGACAAGAAATTTACTTACCCATGAAGTTATCGATTTGGCGAGTTCGTTAGCACTGTCTGAATTTGCTGAACTGCATATTGCTCATGCATGGGAAGCTACTGGTGAAAGAGACTTACGCAGTGGGTTTGCCGCAATATCAGAGAAAGATATCGTGGCTTATACCGATAAGATAAAACAACAACACAGCCAGAGTTTGAACAAAGTAATGGATGGGATAGTGAGTAAGTTGGGAAAAAATTCTTTTGAATATCTCAACCCGCAATCACATCTGATCAAAGGCCTAGCACACAAAGAGATCCCCGCGTTAGCGGATAAGATTGAGGCTGATATTGTGGTCATGGGGACAGTGGCTCGTACTGGTCTTTCTGGATTTTTTATGGGTAATACGGCGGAAATGATCCTCAACCGGATCGACTGCTCAATACTTGCGGTCAAACCGCCGGGCTTTATCACTCCGGTGACCTTGGAGGAATAACAGGGTATACCGCTCTGTGTACAGTTTGAGTTGATAAAAAAATAAGCAATTAAGTTCCTAATATGTCACGATGCTACTTTGCTATAACAAAGAGTTAGTGACATGCAGTTAAACTTTTCTGATTTTTCCGCCATTCAACGTTACCACTTAATGACACAAACCATCATTCCACGTCCTATCGCTTGGGCGCTCACCGATTCGGGTGATGAGAACTATAACCTAGCCCCATTTTCCTATTTCACCGCGGTGTCTAGTGATCCTGCCTTGTTAATGATTTCTGTTGGCAAAAAGCCTAATGGTGACAACAAAGATACATTAACCAATATACTTAAAAATAAGCAGATGGTTATTCACATTGCATCTGCAGATCAAGCAGAACTAGTGACTCAGACCGCCGCGACATTAGCGCATGGCCAATCTGAGCTCGCCAATTCAGGGCTAACCACAGCTGCATTTGAAGATTTTCCATTACCGCGATTAGCGCAATGTGATATCGCTTATGGTTGTGAGCTTTACGAAATTAAAGAGTTGGGTGATGTACCACAAACATTAATATTTGTTGAAGTTAAGCAACTCTACATTAGTGATGCGGTTGTAGTTAAAGATGATAAAGACCGCATGAAAATTGCTGCCGATAAAGTGAAACCGCTAGCGCGATTAGGTGGCGGGGAATACGCGTCCATTACCGCGCCGTTTAGTCTGCAAAGGCCTGCGTAAATAAAGTTAGCTTAAGACGGGGATCGCTGAATAATGAAAACCCCGCAATCCATGAGATGGCGGGGCTAAAGGATACTCCTTGTTACAAGTTACTTGCTTATATTTTAACTGGTGGTATATCTATACCATTCATGACCCCCGGTATTAAGCATGGTTCGGTGAGATCATGTGCATGACCAGGGCTTTCTGACAAGATATCCTCGAAGGTTGCCAGCGGTAGGGTATTACCCAATTCCCCAACGGCAGGAATACCAACAAGTATGGTACTACCATCAGTGTCATGGCCCAGCGGTACGCACAGTTCTGGATGGTCATATTTACCGCGTTCAAAGGCTGTATTCCAGTCGGTTAGACCCGTTTCCATCATTTCTATAACTGCAGCTTCCCTTTCAGGACTTAAGGTTATCACCCTTAAACCGGCATCAAGATTTGCCAAGTTCATATTCGGGAACCCTTGTGTCGTCTCAGTTAGTGAACCTATATTCCTATAAAACGCAAACACCTGTTTTAAGCTCATTTTCGAACCATTGTGGAAGTACGGTGCGGTATGCTTAACATTATGTAGACTTGGCGCTTTAACTGCACCATTACGTAATAGGAACTCATCTGCAGCAATATCAGGAACACAATTTACATTCGGGTTGTTGTTAGGCTCTCCGTTACCGTTACCGACACCGACTAAGCCGGGCCCGCAGGCTAGCGTTAGCTGGAATGGAACGGGTGCTAGATTGGTTACGCCTAACCCATTTACTTGCATCGACGTTGGTAGTTGTAAAGAACCTGCGCCTGCGACGCCTGTGGTCAAATTAACGCCAATATCGGCTATCTTATCGGCATTGAAAGGTTGGTCTCCGACGCCAAAGCTAATAAGTGTTTTTAATTTGGTGAAGGCAAGCGGTACGTCTCCTTCACGGCCACCAATGCCCAAGTCTTCCGCTGTCGGACGCACGGCGATATTATAAAAACCGGCATCATAAACGGCGATACCACCATCAAATTTTATCATACGTTCGGTCAGTGCTGCTGGTTCTTCTCGGGCAAGTTGACCGGGTGGGATAAAGGGTTCTGGTGGTGGCGCACCAAATCCAGTGGTCGCCGCTACGGTTGCGCCGGTGAAGGTTGGATCAAAGTGACATACTGAGCAGGCTGTCGCCCCAGCCTGAAAACGCCCTAAACCTTCATCAATATTAAGCAGGCTAGCAATTGCTTTCTGGCACTGAGGTGTTGTCGGATCGTCACCTGCACACTGACCGATTAGATCGCCAGCGACGAGAGCACCGCCTAGCGGCTGATTAGGGCCATTGCCAGATTCTGAGCCTGCTACTGCGCCCGGGTCGATAAATTCAGCAAATTTTAGCGTACACAATTGGGTTGCGATAGCCTCCTGAGCGGCGCTATTATTTAATGCGACTAGTTCGATGCACTCCTCTAGATTTAGACCGACATTTGCAAGTCCACCGGGGCGGTTGCCATTACCTGGGAACGGAAGACCTAGATCGACAGTGACACTTTTATTTCTTAATGTATTGGTAATCAAGGCTTCATCTTCAGGGGTGATCACACCACCGTTGAGTAGTTCAACAATGGAATTTCCGGCAGTGAACAGGGTTGCTTCATAGGACTGTACAGCCAGCGCAAAGAACATAGGGAAATTAAGCTCCATCAGAGTTCGGTTTGCTGAGCCGATACCGCAATCGCTCGGTGATACGACTGTATTGAAATCTGGTGCTTCAAGGCAAATGTCATTTCCACTGCCATCCCCCCAGAAACGCTTGTCATAGATCTCGGTGACAAAAGCGCGATAATTATTGTAAGGTGCGGCAAGGCCTCGTTTGAAATCATCAGTGCTTGTACAACCTAACAGATCCCCTAACAATGAATCATCACAAGAAATCAGCTGATTGAACAACGGCGTTGCATTGACCAATTTTTTACCCATAAAGTGATTTGGCCGGCCGCTACCATCATCAATATGACCAACCATTTCCATCACACTGCCGATAGGTCCCAGAGCCTGAGAGGCGAGGGAAGAGAATGGCACATTCATGCGTTCTTTTCCTATCTTCGCTTCGTTGTCAGGGATACCACCGCCAATGTATACCCTGACCATGGCATCCGGATCACGAAACCCTAAGGTATTAACACCATTGAAGAAGATATCAGCCCTACCATCAAAAAAGCTGCGTTGATTAAAGATGGCATTATAGACGGTTTGGGTATTACGTGGTTCCACGTGCCGAACTGTATTTGGTAGTTCACTAAAGTTTTTATTAAATCCTTCATCTTCACTGTCCAGTTCTCCCATATCCTGACGACCTGGGCTGGTGCCGTTAGCGGCGCTAGCTATTGGGAATGACATTGCTAAAGGAGCATCACAATCAATATCGTTGCCGAGACCGTTTACTCCATCTTTACAATGTAGTCCCTCAAAACTCATCGCTCTCGGTCCCTGCGAGGATACTACGTCATTAACATCGCCAGCAATGTCTGAGTCGACTGGAGGAAGTGCAGCTGGAGCACCATCCAGAGGGTCATCTGTGGATGGTGCTCCAGTAATCACAGCAGCAATCACGGCGGCTTCGCTCACAAGTAAACCTTGTTCACTGCCTGCACCACCATATTCAGCTAGCGTTAATTTGCCATTAGGACCTACTAACTGATGGGTGAATTCTTCATTGAAAAGGATGGCTGGATCGTTTCCTCCGCCACCGTTTGTACGCCGTAAACCTGGACTCATTTGGTTGATATTACGATTATCCGCCCCTGCGGTGAAATGGCATGAGGCGCAGGAGGTAATACCATCCCCGCCGACCTGCATATCATAAAATGCAGCCTTGCCCATTTGTTGCAATAATAATTTTTTTCCTGAGTTGGTTATAGGGTTCCCCCAATCTGCGACGCTATAGCTAGGATCTGAACCGTCAAGCAGACCGAGTTCATTAACATCGGGAACGCCCATGGTTTTCATTGGTAATACGGCGTATACGGGGGTTATCGCTAGGTTCAGGCACAAGGCCAGTGCCAACATTCTCACTGGCGGCCTGATATGACTAGGAGATATTATTTTTTCACGTGATTTCATCTAGTGTACTCCATTATATGCGACTCTAGGTTACTATCCTTTTTATTGTTGCAACGTTAAGTTGCTATCCATGGTTTTACTTGTGGGAGAGTAAAATTCTCTCACAAGTAGAACTATAGGTAGATATAATTTAAATATAAAGGCGACATTGCTTTTATATTGGGAATAAAAGAAGTAGCTGAAAATATGGCGGACGATAACTGCAGTTTTAAATGAAAAATAGAGCCTTATTGTAGAGACTCTACCCATCTTGATTTTACTGTTTAGTGATGTTCAAGCGTGGAACTAATGCATTTTACCGTTAAACGCGATAAGCGACCCGCTTAGATTAGTTTTCGTTGGCTGAGTCAGTTCAATCATTAACTCGGCCATTTCAGCTGGATCAACCCAGGTGGTATGGTCAGCATCCGGCATCGCATCACGGTTCACTTGGGTATTCACTATCGTTGGTAGTATCGCGTTTATCTTAATATTATGTTCCGCCCCTTCGGCAGCCATACTTTCAACAAGTCCGTTTAATGCCAGTTTTGATGCCATGTAAGGACCAAAACCAGCAGGAATATTACGCACCGTATCGCGGGCTGAAACGAACATGATAGAGCCGCCACCGCTTTGTGCCATGGCATTAAAAATCTCACGGCCAAATACAAACGCAGTCATAAAGTTAGCATTGAATATTTGTTCCACTTCCTTTACTTCGATGTCTTGCCAATATCTCCACGTGAAAATACCGCTGCAATGGTAGTGCGCTTCAATGTTTCCTAGAATGTCGACAGCCTTGGCAGTCAGCGCTTTGCTCTCAGCTTCATCAGCAAGATCACCAAGTAGCGCTGTTAGCTTGCCTGGGTATTTATCTTCCATTTGTTTAACTTGTAATGAGTGTAAACCTGACTCATTATGAATAAAAATGATTGCGGTTGATAATAGTTATGAATGAAAATAATATTGCTAAAGTGGACTTTAACTTACTTAAATCGCTGCAAGCGTTATTGGCTGAGCAACATGTAGGGCGCGCGGCAAAGAAAATGAACGTGAGTCAGTCTGCAATGAGTCATACCCTTACTCGCCTTCGAGATACGTTTGATGACCGACTTTTTATTCGCCATGCTAAGGGCTTAGAGCCTACAGTTCGGGCGCTTGAACTGGCCGATAAACTTGACTTTATTTTAAATGAAATTGATGGATTGTTCGCGCCAGCGTCGCTAGAACTGGCACAAATCCATGCTCGTTTTCGTATTCAGACCCATGATTTTATTGTCGCGGCATATCTTGCTAAAGCTATCCGAGCGATTAATACTGAAGCGCCTCATGTGATCATGGACATACAGATGATGAGTCAGACTGGTTATGATGATCTTGATATTGGTAAGCTTGATATGATCATCGGCACAGGCGTAAAAGCTAAGCCTCGTTTTATGCAAAAGCGCCTAACGGATGAGACGGTAGTTTGCTTACTCGATAAGGATAATCCGGTATTGCATAGCTGGAATGCGGAATCACTCTTTCAGTGTTCGCACATTAAGTCGAGTTTATTGGATGAGCAGCACGACTCTGTTAGCCAGTTCGGTATCACAGCAGGCATGCCAGCGCGTAAAATAGGTTTGTATGCTGAAACGCTTAATCTACAACTCGCGTTATTAGCTAATACGCAGTTAATTTCCTTCCTACCGCAATCAATGGCAGTACAAGGGCAAACGTTATATGGACTCGCTGTAAAGGCGTGTCCATTCCCCCTACCTAAGGTGACGATCCGAGGCGTATGGCATGAAAGGCATCAAAACGATTTGTTACATAAGTGGGTAAGGGACAAGATTAGCGATGCTTTTGTGAGTGCATGATAACGTGATGATCCAATAGGTTGCTAATTTTATATACAGCAACAATCACCTCTCCTTTTTTTCCTGTGTTTTATTTGATTTAGGATAGGGATGTTTGATTCTCAATTGGTAATTAATAATAAATTTGCTACTGTTCATCGTAATAAAATGACAGTGGAATTCACGTTTTACGGCATTCCATTTAACGAGCTGTTAGTAGCTTAAAGGATTGTCGTGATTACAAAATTACCCCGTTGGGTTGAATATGGTTCGTTTGTGCTGGCGCTGGTTGCAGGGCTGATTAATTCCATTGGATTATTAGGTTTCAAACACCAAGCCGTTTCCCATTTATCTGGTACCGCGACACTACTTGGCACCGGCATGATAACCGCCAATTTTTCTGATGTGCTGCATTTGGCTTTAGTGATCCTTAGCTTCGTCATGGGTTCTGTTATATCGGGTTATTTCCTGCGTAGTGGCGCATTAAAATTGGGTCGTAACTACAGTGGTCTGCTTGCTCTAGAGGCAATGTTTATTTTGGGTTCTGTTTATTTTTTAGTAGAGGGCTCAGTGCAAGGCAATTATTTGGTTTCAGCGGCCTGCGGCTTGCAGAACGCACTTGTCACGACTTACAGTGGCGCGGTTATTCGAACAACACATTTAACCGGTATATTCACTGACTTGGGTATTATGTTTGGGGCCAGATTGAGAGGTCAGCCATTTGATAAAAGAAAGGCATCCTTGTTTATCTTAATTATTATCGGCTTTATTTCGGGTGGTACATTAGGTGCTTGTTTTTTCAATCAATTAAATTTTTATGCCCTATATATCCCCGCTGGTATCTGTTTGTTGTTGGCCTTTTCCTATTCAATTTACAGTGCCAAAGTCAGCAGAGCATGAGGGATTAATATTTCCTTCATCTGGCGTCCATACAACACAGGTTCATTTAGATTAAGGCCTAAAGGTGTACTCTGATAATCACTTACTACCGAGTACGCTTCCGGCTATAACGTCAATCACATTCATTACAGCTCCGCATTTTATACATAAACCATCAAAAACTAAGCCTTTTTCCTAGCGGACTTAGGTACCTTTCTCAAGCCAAACTGAAATATAAAATTTAAAATTTCACGTTCCTGATCAACTATCTGCATCAGCGTAGCTAAGGCCGTGAACCTCATGAAACACCCGCAATCAAACTTCTTTCTAATGAACAATACAATTCAAAATTACGCTTGGGGAAGCACTGACTCAATGACGGATCTTTTTGATACGGCTAATCCCCAGCAGCTACCACAGGCAGAGATGTGGATGGGTGATCACCCTAACGGCTGTTCCAAGATCCACCAAGGTGAGCATGAAATTCTGCTCTCTGATTTTATTGCTTCAGATATTGAGGCTATTCTCGGTCGGTCTGCAGCCTTTAAAGCTATGCCTTTTTTGTTTAAAGTATTAGCAGCCGAAAAAGCGTTGTCAGTACAGGTTCATCCGAATAAACAACAGGCGGAAACTGGTTTTGCCTTGGAACAGCAATCAGGTATTGCTCAAGACGATCCAAACCGTAATTATCGCGATGCAAATCATAAACCAGAACTGGTATTTGCGTTAACTGAGTATCAGGCAATGAACGGTTTTAGAGACTTACAAGCGATTGCGGATGATTTTACCGCACTAGATAGCAGCAGTTTAAATGCCGCGCTTCACATTTTTAAAGCCGACTTATCTGAGCAGGGATTAGCACAATTCTTCTCCTCGGTATTAAGCCAGCAAGGAGCACAGAAAGACCGGGCTGTAGCGCAGCTATTGCATTATGCAGAGCAGCAGGCTGACACGCGTTTTCAGCTGATTCGGCAGCTAAAAGACCAGTACCCAGAAGACATCGGCCTATTTTCACCACTATTTTTGCACACCGTGACTCTGCAACCGGGTCAAGCAATGTTTTTAGATGCAGGCACTCCTCACGCTTATATTCACGGCACGGCATTAGAGATAATGGCTAACTCAGATAACGTACTGCGTGCAGGCTTAACCCCTAAATATATAGATATCGCTGAACTTATCGATAAAACCAGTTTTAAAGCGCTTAAATACGAGGCATTACGCCTAGATCCAGTTCTCGAACATAACAGTGAACACTATCAAGTACCAGTGGCTGACTTCTGCTTTTCAGTTTACAAACGACCGCAAAAACAACCGCTTAAAGTTGACACAGCAGAAATACTATTTGCCCTTGACGCCTCGGTATCGCTAGAGCACAGCTCCGGTGAAGAGATGGTCTTTAATAAAGGCCAAGCCGTGTTTATTCCCGCCTATGCACAAGAATTCAGCATTAGCACTAGCGGTACACTGGCAAGAGCTTACTGTTAACTCCTGCGGTTTGGAAAAACATGATCTTGACCACAGTTCTGAAACAGAAAGACTAAAGCTAGGAATTTTTCCTAATAGCAATAAGCCGGCTTCTCAAGCCTCTGCAACATTAACCCTTTAAACTTTGTGGCATATCTGGTTGAACAGCAACTCAACCGGTCTCCGTTTATCGAGTGCAACCATTAGCAGCTTTCGATAAACATGCATCTAATAAACCTATTGAGGATTTCATATGTTTAAGCTGTTAGACCAGGTCAGAAAACCGACCCTGAATCTGCCCGTCGAAGAACGCCGTAAAATGTGGTTCAAACCATTCATTCAGTCATACCTAGTGGTATTTATTGGTTACATGGCGATGTATCTAATTCGTAAGAATTTTAACATTGCTCAAAATGACATGATCAGTACTTATGGTTTATCCATGACTGAACTGGGTATGATAGGACTGGGTTTCTCGATCACTTACGGTATCGGTAAAACGGTTGTTTCCTATTATGCTGATGGTAAAAATACCAAGCAGTTTCTGCCATTCATGTTGATCTTATCCGGCATTGCCATGATCGGCTTCAGTGTCAGCATGGGCGGTTCAGGCGTCAGCTTATTCCTAATGATGGCCTTCTACGGTTTAAGTGGTTTCTTCCAAAGTACCGGTGGACCGTCAAGTTATTCAACCATTACCAAGTGGACTCCACGCAACAAACGCGGCACTTATTTAGGTTTATGGAACATGTCGCACAACGTTGGTGGTGCTGCCGCAGCGGGTGTTGCATTGTTCGGTTCTAACTACCTGTTTGGTGGTCACGTTATTGGTATGTTTATCTTCCCGTCAATCATTGCCATCATTATTGGTTTTATTGGTCTGCGTTACGGTAATGATTCACCTGAAGCTTACGGTTTAGGTACTGTTGAAGAATTATTCGACGAAGAAATCAGCGCTGAAGATATTGAAGCTGAAGAACATCAGATGACTAAACGTGACATATTCGTTAAATATGTACTGAAAAACAAAGTGATTTGGTTATTGTGTTTTGCGAATATCTTCCTGTATATCGTGCGTATCGGTATCGACCAGTGGTCTACGGTATATGCATTCCAAGAACTTGGTCTTTCTAAAGAAGTTGCCATTACCGGTTTTACCTTGTTTGAAGTCGGTGCACTGGTTGGCACGTTGATGTGGGGTTATCTTTCGGATCTGGCTAATGGTCGCCGTGCGATTGTTGCTTGTGTGGCTTTAGTCTTAATTATTTTTGCTTTAGAGTTTTACCGTACTGCAACCAATGAATATATGTACCTTGGTTCACTGTTTGTACTTGGCTTCTTGGTATTCGGTCCGCAGTTGCTAATTGGTGTTGCTGCCGTTGGTTTTGTGCCGAAAAAAGCCATCAGCGTAGCCGATGGTGTGAAAGGCACATTTGCTTACCTTATCGGTGATAGTTTTGCCAAACTAGGGTTAGGTATGATTGCCGACGGTACTCCTATCTTCGGTCTGACTGGCTGGGCTGGTACGTTTGCAGCATTAGATGCTTCGGCAGTGGCTTGTATTGTGCTGTTATTGTTTGTTGCGATAGCCGAAGAGAAGAAGATCCGCCATGAAAAACGTATACATCGCGATATGTTAGCGGCAGCTGACGCTGTTTAATCGTGCAGTTTACCTCTCTGCTATTGCTTACGCGGTGGGATAGGGGTAATTTACGTTTTTATCATTTTCTTTGGATATATCAATATGATCAAAGTCGCCCTCGTTGATGATCACGTCATTGTGCGTTCTGGATTTGCACAACTGCTATCACTGGAAACCGATATCGAGATTAGCGGAGAGTTCAGCTCCGCAGCAGAAGCGCGTAAGGGCCTACCTGGCCTGAACGCGGACGTATGTATTATTGATATTTCCATGCCCGGTGAGAGCGGCCTGTCATTATTAGCCGATCTGCCTAGCGGTGTATCCTGCATCATGCTTAGTGTACATGATTCAGTTGCAATTATAGAAAAAGCGCTGGAGTTGGGAGCGCGCGGTTATTTAACTAAGCGCTGCAGCCCTGATGAACTGGTGCAGGCCGTGCGTACAGTGGCCAGTGGTGGTTGTTATTTAACTCCAGATATCACCATGCAGTTAGTGAAACCGAACAGCGGGAGAAAATCAATTACCCAACTGACCAAACGTGAGCATCAAGTAGGGGAGATGTTAGCCCAAGGCTTAGATGTAAAAGCAGCAGCGGCGCGTCTTGGTTTAAGCCATAAAACGGTGCATGTACATCGTGCTAATGCCATGGATAAGCTCAACGTCAAAAACAATGTTGAATTGGCAAGACACTTTGCCTGTGAAACACTATAAATGCCTAATATCTGGATAACATCGTTATGCACTTGGCTGCTGGTATCATGCAGCTGGTTCTGCTTGTGGGTGTTGTCTTATTCTTTTATTTCTGAGCCTGAACTGGCTATTCTATTTTTTCCTTTTGCGCTTCGTCTTGGTATCTCTTTGCATACCGCCAAACGTTTTTGGCCAGCAATATACGGCGCAGAGTTGTGGCTGATGGTGTCATTAGCGTTCTTACTTGAGCAACCGCAGTGGTTAGCCGTTATCGTTGCTAGTATCAGTAGTATTCCATTGGTGTGGTGGGCGCAACAATATTATTATGGTTCGCAGTTGCGCAGATTAGGGGTAATGGGAGTGGTGATATTAATGACTGCTTTGGCGAATACCCTGATACTCGGATTGTGGTTAAATCCTGCTGGTATGGTCTTTTTAGTTAGCGTAACGGGCGGTCTAATGTTGGTTCCAACTTGCTATTTATTATGGAGTTATTTGTTCCAGAATGTTTGGACCCCGTTAACGGCCGAGTTAGTCGCCAAACCCGTGGAACTGCGTAGCCGTCATATTATTTTTTATGTGCTGCTATTTGCACTTAATATTATTGTGCAGCTCGGCCTACCGGATGAACTGCGTCGTTTTGCCCCTTTTTGTTTAGTCATTCCTATCATAGTGTTGGCGTTTCGCTACGGCTGGAAGGGGGCGCTGCTCGGCACCTTGCTTAACAGCATCGCATTAATTGCCGCGCGCAACGGCGTCAGCCATATGGAAATAACCGATCTACTGTTGTCTCTGTTAGCGCAAAGCCTGACCGGGATATTATTAGGCATGGGTATTCAGCGCCAGCGGGAACTGAATCAGCAACTGCGTCACGAGTTGACCAGAAATCACAGCCTATCCCGAGAGCTTATTAAAGCCGAAGAATCTGTACGGCGTGATATTGCCAGAGAGTTACACGATGAAATTGGCCAGAATATTACTGCGATCCGAACTCAAGCTAGTATTCTCAAGCGTGTTGAAAATACGCCTGTGGGGGAGCGCTGTGCAACAACGATTGAAACGCTGTCCCTTAACATTTACGATACCACCAAAGGGCTGCTGACTCGTTTGCGCCCGAAAACCTTAGATGATCTTGGCCTTAAGCAAGCGGTACTGGAGTTGGTGCGCGAGTTAGAATGTGAAGCCAACGGCATAAAAACTACCGTTATTTGGAATGAACCGCTGCCAATGGACTCCGAACTTAGCGATGCCACGAATATCACCCTGTACCGGATCTGTCAGGAAGCGTTAAATAATATGGTCAAATACGCACAAGCTACCGAAGCAACCATCACGTTGACATTTCAGCAGGAAGCCCATTTGTCAGTGAAAGATAACGGCATCGGATTTAAGCCGGAAGATACTTTAGCCGGATTTGGTTTACGCGGTATTCGCGAGCGGGTACAGGTACTGGGTGGCAAATTTATGCTGACAACGCAGTCTGACAGTCAACAACCCGGAACCGAATTACAGGTGATTTTACCGATCCTGTGAAACCGCCGTTATCTATTTATCAATAATGAAAGACTTTAAGTGATGATCCATTTTTTAAAATCAGAACCAAACAGCCCACAGGTTGATGATCCTAAACAGGTTGATGCGCTGTATAAATACTGGCGTTTGCATATCATGTTTACCATGTATGTTGGTTATGCGATGTTTTACTTTACGCGTAAAAGCTTTAACTATGCAATGCCAGCGATGATCGCCGATCTTGGTTTAGATAAAGCCGACATTGGTATGATGGGCACGCTATTTTACATTACTTACGGCTTCTCGAAATTCTTTTCTGGTATTGTGTCTGATCGTTCTAACCCGCGTTATTTTATGGGATTAGGCCTGATAATGACCGGTATTATTAACATTCTGTTCGGTTTTTCAAGCAGTGTGCTGATGCTGACTGCACTATGGATGCTTAACGCCCTGTTTCAAGGCTGGGGCTGGCCTTCCTGTTCCAAGTTGCTGACTACTTGGTATTCTCGTTCGGAGCGCGGTTTCTGGTGGGCGCTGTGGAATACGGCGCATAATGTCGGTGGGGCATTGATCCCGTTGTTAGTCGGTTTTGTTACCTTACATTATAATTGGCGTTATGGTTTTATTATCCCCGGTATGTTGGCTGTGGTGGTCGGGTTGTTTATCTGTTGGCGGCTGCGAGATAAACCCGTGTCTATGGGGCTACCGACCGTTGGACATTGGCGCAATGACCCTCTTGAACTTAGTCATGAAAACGAAGGGCTAGGACTCAGTCGCAAGCAAATACTGAAGAAATACGTCTTAAATAATAAATATATATGGCTGCTGGCTTGCAGTTATGTATTAGTTTACATTGTCCGCACCGCTATTAATGACTGGGGTAACTTATACTTGACCGAGCAGTATCATTACAGCTTAATTACTGCTAACAGTGCTTTGTCACTGTTTGAAGTCGGTGGTTTTATTGGCTCTTTGGTCGCAGGTTGGGGCTCTGATAAGATTTTTGGTGGGAATCGTGGACCAATGAATCTGATATTTTCCCTAGGGCTATTTTTAGCGGTTGCAGCCTTGTGGTTAATGCCGATGATAAGCTTTGTGCTCCAAGCCGCCTGCTTTTTTGCGATTGGTTTTTTTGTATTTGGGCCACAGATGTTAATTGGCATGGCTGCCGCCGAATGCTCGCATAAAGATTCTGTTGGTGCGGCCACTGGTTTTGTCGGGTTATTTGCTTACATGGGGGCGGCATTGGCTGGCTATCCTTTAGCCTTGATAATGGAACAATATCATTGGAATGGCTTTTTTACGGTTATCTCCTGCGCCGCCGGGGTAGTGGGTTTATTGCTGTTGCCCTTTTTAACGGCACAGTCATCAAATTCGCCGAAGATAGCTCAAAACCCAAGCGAGCCAAATTACCTTTAGCAGTTAAATTGTTGATTTTAAATTAACCAGCGTTATCATTTGATGACGTAAAAAGATCTTCGAGGTAATATAAACAAAATAAGTAGAATTTTTATTCACTCTTAGCATGTCAAGGTTGATGTATATCAGTTTACGTGGCTATCTAGTGAGTTATTGTTACTCTGCTAGCTAATAAAGAGTTATTAAGGAAGTTAATTTGAAGAATAAGCATATTTTGGTTGTTGAAGATGAAGCGATAACCCGCGCGAAACTGGTTGGTTATTTTCAACATGAAGGTTACCAAGTGAGTGAAGCAGCTAGCAAAGCTGAAATGAATGTGGTGTTGGCGAATCATCACATTGATCTTGTTATGCTTGATATCAACTTGCCAGACGAAGACGGCTTGATGATCACTCGAACCCTGCGCAGCCAATCAAATATCGGTATCATTCTGGTGACTGGTCGTGTCGATGCCATTGATAAAATTATTGGCTTAGAAATGGGGGCGGATGACTATGTCACCAAGCCTTTTGAGTTGCGCGAGTTATTAGTACGGGTGAAAAACTTGTTATGGCGTATTTCACTGACAACGCAGGCCAACCATGCATTGGAAGATGTTAGTAACGTTGAACGTGATGATGACTTATTTTATTTTGGTGCATATAGTTTTGACATATCTAAACGAAAACTGTGTCAAAACGGTGAGCAAATCAAACTGACTAAAGCGGAATACGACATTTTAGTCGCCTTTACCGCCAATCCTGAACAGGTATTATCTCGAGAAAAACTACTGAATTTGATTGATCATCGAGTTGAAGCACCTAATGATCGTACGATAGACGTATTAGTACGTCGACTGCGTAATAAAATAGAATTAGATCCGAAAAATCCAGCATATTTAATTACCGTTCATGGTGAAGGTTATTTATTCGCAGGTTAGTTTCGCTTCGTTTAATTGAGTGAATTGAGTTCAATTCAATTAAACCAAATTAAGGGTTAACCGAATAAACAGGTTTGAAATAACTCGGCGACAAGGATTGCTCGGTAGGGAATTGCGCTAACAATTCTTTGGTGAGCGTTAATATTTCAGGCGCCTGATCCTTGGTGATTTTTCGCTTTAATAAATAATCAGTGGCCTGATCGATGGCCATTGCGCCTTGCAATACCATTTGGTCAGAATTGGCCATCAGAATTTTACCGCGGAGAATACCACGATAGACACCATGACTTAGGTAATGACTTAAGATTTGTGGACGTTCGCTTTCTTCTAACTTAGCCAATTCACCAATCGCCATCTCTGCCATTATGGCGTTGCCAGCAAGGTAATCGAGCTCATTCCGACCGTCCTTATCAACAAATTCAGCCAAGGTTTCATTTATTAGCGAAAACTGACGCATTTTATTATTCAAACCGTGTTTAATTGATACGATCTCGACATCACTATTTTTCAAAGCATCCTGTAAACCCAACGTCGACTGTTGACTGCCGCCACCGGAGTTAGGACCGGGGAACCAGGCTAGTTTTAACTTTTTGGTGCTGTTTGTTTTAGGGTGCTTGCGACTCAAGAATTGCCCTAACTTTGCGCCCATTTGGTACCAGGATACGCCCGTGCGTCCCGTCAGACTGGTGGTGGATACTTCGTTCACCAAGCCAAATAGCGGTACGGTTTTATTCAGCTCAGCGAGTCTGGTACTGAGCTGCTCAAAGTATACTGCGCCGACTAATATCGCATCGGCTTGCCATTGCAGGCACTGTTCAATTTGCGTCCATTGCTCGGAACTATTTTTATAACCGCCAGCTTCCAGCACTTTTAATGATACAGCTCTTTGTTTTGCACGTTCAGTCATGCCAAAATTGATACTTAGCCAATATGAATCTTTCAGATGTGGGTAAACGGCACAAAGACGTAATGGCGTTTTCGCCTGTTCAGTGGTTGCCGATACTGGCGCATTAAACAGCAATGTGATGAATACTAACTTGATGAATAGGAACAAAGATTTCATAATAGATTTCATTCTGTATTTCACTCTAAATGTGTACAAGTGGTTGATGGCTAGTGATTAGCGTTAAATTGGGTAATAGTCGTTGCTCTAGTCATAGCTGTTGTTTTAGTTCTAGTCATGTTAGCAAAGGAGATTACATTGCGATTTCGTCAAAGTATAGGTAACAAGCTGTTGTTCGCGTTTAGTTTTGTTGCTTGCTTATTGGTTGTTATCAGTACCGTATCTTGGCATAGCTTAAGCCTTATTGCCGACAACAGTGAAAAAATCACGCAACAGACGTTGCCAACGTTATCAAGTGCCCGTGAACTGGCGAACATCAGTCTGCAAATAACTAATCGCACTACCTTACTCAAAAATGCTACCAGTGACATTGAGCGACATAACATTAATGCTGAATTGACCCAGTTAAATCTTGCTATTGGCAAGCAGTTTAATGCCTTTGATGCTTCAGGGTTTGGTCATAGTAATGGTAATAGCAATATCCGTCACCTAGTATTGCAAAAAACCAATATCATCAACAATATCCATCAGCTCAATGACAATGCCAAATTACAAATTCAGCAGTACCAGCAGCGTGAAACTTCATTTCAGCAGGTTACTGTTGGTGTGCGACATATATTTCAGTTATCACAATCTCAGGTGGCCAACGCTAATACGTTTGCTTTAGTTAGATTGAGCGGACTTTATGAGTTAATTGGGCAAGGTAAGGATAGCAATATTATCTATCAAGATATTGATCTTATTATTGATGAAGATCTTAATTTATTAGATAAAATGACCGCATTGGAAAAATACAGCTTAGAGCTGGGACAAGTCGCTGACCTTATTATTACTAGCTCGAAACCAGCGCAACTGACGCCATTGATTCAACAAAAAGATCAACTCTTACACATTATCAATCAGCTGGTGGGCTCAATCAAGGATCCTGATCGTTTAGAACGCGCTCAGTCTACAATGTTAAGCCTGGTTATGTTCAACGATTTAATCAGTCAGCAACGTGATTATCTCAATCTAGAACAACAACTGAATGATTTACATTTGCATATATCCAAGCAATTAAGTGAGCTTAATCAGGGTATTCTAGCCTTGGTAGAAAAACAAACGAAGCAGGCTCTAGAAACCAGTAAACAACATCAAAATCAGGTTACTTGGTCGCAGAGCATGCTTTTACTCGCTACCTTTTTGTCATTAATCGTGATTATTGGGGTAATGTGGAAAATTGTATATCAAGGCATAGTGTTCAAATTATCTAACTATACCCAAGTGATTAAAAAGCTTGCAGAAGGTGATCTTGAAATCTGTGTTGAGCCTTCTAATGATGAAGAGTTAAAGCAAATGGCATTGGCGCTTGATGTTTTCCGTGACAACGCCTTAAAAAAACAAAAGCTTGAACAAGCACAAATTGAAACAGAAAAAGAACTACGTCTACACAAAGAAAACTTAGAGCAACTGGTAAAGCAAAGAACAGCGCAGCTTATGCGAATCAATCAACGACTCAATGATGAATCTGTGGGTCATGCATTGGCAAAGAAACAGGCGGAAGATGCCAATAATGCCAAATCGGTGTTTCTTGCTAATATGAGCCATGAGATCCGCACGCCGATGAATGGCATGTTGGGTACATTAGAGTTGTTATCGGATACGCCACTGTCTGCGCAACAACAGACTTATACCCAAACTATTCTGACATCGGGTGAAAACCTGTTAGAAATTCTCAATGATATTCTTGATTATTCAAAGATTGAAGCGGGTCATATCGAAGTATCAAAACGTGCCGTCAATCTAGCGCGTTTGGGTAATAATGTGATAGCACTGATGCGAGCTAGGGCTGAAAAAAAGGGACTGAATTTAACCTTTAATCTGGATGCCGATCTCGAACCTTGGGTACTTGCTGACTTAGGTAAGCTTCGTCAGATTATCATCAACTTAGTCAGTAATGCGATAAAATTCACCGTTGCAGGCAGTGTGTCGCTGACCATTAGTAAGCATGACAAGCATAGTAATGAACTTAGTTTTCGCATTACTGATACCGGCTGTGGCGTAGCTCTGAATAAACAGAAAACCATTTTTGAAGCTTTTACCCAAGTGGCTAATTTAAGCAGCGCTGCTGGTACCGGCCTAGGTTTAGCTATTTGTCAGCGACTGGTTTCGGCAATTAAAGGCTCACTTTCGTTAACGAGTAAGGAAGGACAGGGCAGTTGTTTTTTCTTTAGCATTCCATTGGAAACTGCCCCACAAGCGTTGATCAACAAACAGTTATCTATAGCGACCAGCGTGGTTGAAAGCAACAGCTGTTTCCGTATCCTCATTGTTGAAGACAACCAAATCAATCTTGATGTTGCTTGCGCACTGGTTAAAAAATTAGGCCATCAAGTTTACAGTGCTAGCGACGGTGCTTCTGCACTGGCGATGTATTCACAACAACATGTTGATCTGGCCTTACTCGACATCAACCTGCCTGATATTGATGGCGTCGAATTAGCGAGCCAACTGCGTGAGATGGCGCAGCATAATCAGCGCCCATTAAAGACTATCGCAGTCTCTGCCCATGTGTTTAAACAAGACATTACCAAGTTTATCGACTCAGGTTTTGATGGTTTTATTGCTAAACCTGTGCAGATGAAACGCCTTAAAAGTACCATTGCTAAGGTGATGGTGAATACAATTGGCCTTGATGATACTGCTAACATAGCTGATAAAGCAGTACCTAAGGTCGAAGGTCAAATGACAGATAAGGGCGCGATATTATTAGACTATCTACCGTTATTGGAGTCTCCACCGTTATTAGAGACAGCAACGCTTGAACAAGACCGTCAATATTTGGGAAAAGATAAGATTATTGCGTTAGGGCAGTTATTCTGTCGACAGACAGAGTCGGATTATGCTGACTTTTCTGCGCTTGATGCAGAACAACAGGAGAAGTTACTGCATAAATTGAAAGGCGCTGCGATTGCTTTAGGGCTGATTGCTTTGTATGACCTGTGCAGCCAACTGGAACACGCTTGTAAAAGTAACATATTAACGACATTACAATTGTCAGAACTCGATTTATTGATTAGCAATTCTGTCGGTCAGCTCGAAAATTATTTAGCACAACTTGCTGACGAGATTTAATTTCAATTAATCCGCGCCTTGATCATTATTAACGCCACAAAGCGTTTCGAAGCTGGTATCGACATTTTCCTATTCAATTTACAGTGTAAAAGTTAGATATGGAGCACCCCTAAATAGATATGCTCACTAGTATTGTAGATCGCATTCCGTATAATTAAGATGATTATGTATTGAATATTAACAATTTTTCATATCATATCCTTAAATTGTCAGGGTCTTAGATGAACATAGAAAATTTACTGCAATTCTTTGAGCAGTTAAAACCATTACAACGTGTAGTTATACAAGCTCACGATTTTCCCGATCATGATGCTATATCTTCAGCCTATGGTTTGTCATTCATCTTACAGTCATTAGGTATGAAAACATTGATTGTGTATAACGGTGAAATAGACCGGATCTCCTTATCTAATATGGTTGAATGGCTAAATATCCCAGTGGTTCATTGCAGTAAAGCCAATCTAAATGCAAATGATCATATTATTACAGTTGATGGCTGTATCGGTGAAAATAACGTAACTGATTTACCTGGTGATGAAATTGCGGTTATTGATCACCACACCGTTACTGCTCCGAATAGCCTTTGGTTTTCTGATATTCGTCCCAATTATGGTGCTACAGCCACTATTATATTTGAATATTATCAGATGCTTAAAATTGATATGCCGATGAAAGTTGCTACTGCGCTATTAGTTGGACTAAATATAGATACAGCCAATTTAACGCGTGGTTTTTGTAATGCTGATTTGAAAGCTTTTATTACTTTTAATCAAATTGCTGATTTAGATATCGTCAACAAAATATGCCGTAACTCACTGATTCATTATGAATTAACAAACTTTGAAGATACCTGCAAATTGGTCAAACAATCAGAAGGGATCGCAACTGTGCTTCTAAAAGAGCCTTGCGCCAAGAATATGTTAGGGGTTCTTGCTGATTTTTTATTAAGTGTTAATGAGTTTGATGTGGTTATTGTAGCGATAGAGAATAAAGGCGCATTACAATTGTCTTTACGTTCAGAATGTCCGAAAGTAAACGTTGGCCAATTGCTACGTAAAACACTTAATGACACCCGTATGGGTTTTGGTGGTGGGCATAGTCATATGGCTGGCGGTATCGTATTAGCAGATAACGCTCAGCATTTTATGGAACATGATAATGCGCACTTTGCCCCTTTTGTGAAAGCGATTAAAGCTTTACGGTTATTAGAAACAGCAGTTTAAATTCCAGGTAATATCAAAACGTGGTGTACTAACCCACAGCTATACAGCATCCCTTTATGATTCATGTAATTGGAATCGCTGCGGTTAAGATCTAAAGCTGCACCATGGTAATCACTTACGCTGCAGCATGCTTGTCTATCGTGGTTCAGTAACGTTGAAGCTAGATACTGAGTAGACAATGCTTGAGTTATCGCTGCAGTAGCACTGAAATCCCATAAGCTACCGCCACCGAGTTGTGGTTTAGGTAACTTCACATAACACGCTGGTGGATTTTCGAGTACGCCAATGGCATTCATGACAGCCCCGCAGTTTTTGATTACTTGTAATTCCAATCCTTGTTGTCCTGCAAGCGCTGTTACTTGCTTAATGACTGTCGGATAACGTGGGTCTTGCTGGAAACTGCGGTCGATATACAAACTTAATACAGAACTAATAGGCTGCGGTTGCTCAAGTTGCTCTGGCAGATCCGCTCGCCAAGGCAATCCATTTTTCAATACGCTTGATATGAGTGGTTGGGCATTAATGGCTTGGTAGAGGTCATTCGTACTAGGGTTATACACCACGCCAATGATAGGTTTACCTGCCATATCGACCAACGCGATAGACACGGCAAAGCCATTTCCACCTTCAATAAAGGGTAGGGTGCCATCGAGTGGATCGATACACCAGAAATAGTCTTTATGAAAACGGGCGTGGGTTGCGACATCTTCCTCGCAGGCATTTTCTTCAGTCAACAGGGCAATATCATATTGTTCGATAGTAGGCTCTAGTATCGCTAATATAATGGCTTGGCTATCCAAATCTACTTGCGTTACCACCTGCGCACTTAAACTCGAACCAGCCTGTTTACTGTGTACCTGCAGTGAGCGCCTATCTACGTTATTAATGAAATCGCCTGCTTTTAATGCTGCCTCGGTGGCGAGTTGTAATAGCTGTTTTAGCTGACAAACGCTTAGTTTCATTATCTCTATTTACCTTGTTCAGCTGAGTTTAATTGTACTGTTTACGGTACTAGTTTAACTGCGCTGTTTTTAACAGTAACAGTGCCTGCTGAGTCAGCGCTTCGGTGTAGCTGTTGATCTTCCAGTGCGTGGGACTCCAACCTTTCATAAAGCGTTGAAAATCAGCCCAAGCCAGACTATAAAGTGGTCGCCATACATCTTCTACTGCTTGCGGGTCAATATGTGGTTGCAGCTCTGATAGTGCTTGGTGTAATTGTCCAAAGTAATAATTGAGCAGCTCAGGTACATCTTGCTCGCACTGTTGATGCGGCACGCAGCTACTGAGTAATAAAATCACGTCTTTCATGCCGCAGCCTTTGCCGACATATTGAAAATCAACACCAGCTACGCGATCGCTAGTAGTTGAAAAGCAGAAGTTAGCTAACTTAGCGTCACCATGAATAAGTGTTTGAAACTGGCATTGCTGTAATGTTTTATCTATTCGTTCAGCGGCTTGCTGCAATGGCATATCGGTTAGTTTTTCTAGCTCGTCAGGACGGGTGGCGAGGTGCCAGTAGCTGCCGCATTCCCACAGACCATCGGGTTCAATCGCTAAGTGCTGAGCATGGAAATAAGCTAACCAAGACAAGCACGCTTCTATTTGTTTATGAGACGCCTGTTTATACAGAATTGATTTAGGCTCAACACTGGTGAATGTTTGTGTAAATCCTAGCGTGGCTAAATCTTCCATGATGAGTAATATCTCATCATCCTGTTCTTCAACATACAGACACTTAGGGACAGGGCATTGCGCCAAACAGTGATTGGCGTAATGCTGATACCAATGTAATTCCACCTGATATGATTTTAACTTTCGCTGATGGGATAGTGGCGTATTCCAACCACGCGGGTGCACCTTTGGTTGGGGTAATTTAATGTGTTTCACTATCACCGAAGTATGCTGACTACCGCTTAACATGGTACGAAAAAGCTCGCCGTATCCGCCCCATAACGGTTGGATCAGTTGAGCGCTGACAACACGTTCTGCTTTCATCGCGTTGGCGACGGCCTGTAAAACGTCTACGGGTATACTCATATCTGATCCATGAATTTAAATAGGTTAACAGTGTACAAAATAGTGCGGCTGATAGGTATATTTCCTTTGCCATTGTTTGTTTTTACATTGTAAAGTTAAGGACAAATCGGCATGAGTCAAGACTTGTCCCAGTCATCAGATTTTCTGACGATAATATCGACAATTTCAGCAAGCTCTTTCCCTTTTGGCGTTAACCCGTAATACACAGTAACAGGAACCGTTTCTTCTTGTCTTCGCCAAACAAAACCTTCTTCCTTCAACAGTTTTAATCGCTCACTGAGCACTTTGCTAGAAATTAGAGCTAGCTGCTTTCGTATTTGCCCGAAACGAATTTCTTGATGCTGACCAACTAACCAAACAATATGAGCCGTCCACTTTGTAGAGACCAATGTTAAGTATTTATCAGCACTACAATAATCTTCAGGCTGTTTCCCTTGTTCACTCATGTTATCTCCCTCATTTTTTTTATTATATCGAACATGTATCAAATTACCATAATCGTACCGGTTACTAGGAAGTAACTAGTTACTTTTTGGTACCTAATTTCTTTTGGAAACTTACTTCAGTATGATCACTTCATCGCCACAGAACATTGAAACGAAGGACATATTATGAAAGCAGTATTGTTAGTCATTTTAAGCACTTTATCTTTTTTAGCTAATGCAGCAATAGATTACGAAAAACCGCAAACACCGAGCGAGTTACACCAGTTATTTTCAGAGTATTTTGCCAATAAAGATATTACTGGGCTAGGTACGTTATTCCATGAAGATGCAGTATTCGTTTTAGACGTTGAAGGTAACCTAGCTAAAGGTAAAGAAGCTATCAAGCAGAGCTTAAAAGGTTATATGCAAGGAGACGTGGAAATAGTTACGCACGGTACATCTATTCACATCAATGGTGATACCGCTCTTATCCGTTCCGACTGGGAGATTCCTAATGTACAAAGCGGAATGGCACTTGAGGTGATGAAATATACTGATGGTGGTTGGCTTTATATTATTGATAATCCTAATGGCTTCTAAAGATTAGCTAGTTATTTTGATTTTAAACATGCAATGATAAGTCTGGGTTGGTCATAACCGACTCTGCTAGAAGAAACGCCCAAAGCTAATAACCTTGGGCGTTTGTGTTCTATCATTCTAATCACAGTTTGCAAAATATATCCTGTGTCGTAAGGATGCAGAACGCGGTCAACCCTATGAAGGTTGGGATCGGGGAGTATTGATAATACGATCAATTTACGAATATCCTGAATGTTCAATTAGATGGGCATACCTCCCCAAATTGCAGCAGAAAATCCAACAATAGCGATCAAGGTTCGAATCATGTGGACTTTAGCCCATGCTGCTAGTGTTTTTGCTGCTATTTCTGGATCTGTTGTCGTTGAAAACCTGTTGTTAGCTTGACGAAAAAACAACAGGTAGAAGCTCAGCAGACATACTGCGCATATTGCACTGAGTAACCATGCAGGCCAACTTGCTTTACTAGTACTATATACGAAGATAAAAGTGATAATTGGCAACAATGTGCCAATAACGGTGAGTGGTGCGAAATACCGGAACAAACTTGGAGCCATCTTGTGGTGAAGACGTAAGAATGTTTTTGCTGGCATTTTTTGCCAGTATGGAACGAGGATGCAAGCTTCGGTTAATAGTGCGCCAGCTAATAGACCTGTTGCCATTATAGATATGAACTCTAAATAAATCACGACCATACCCCTAACAAATATAGGCTTAATAACAGGACCACAAGTGAGTCGATTGCTATTGTTAACGCATATCCCTTTCCAGTTACTTTCCAGTTAAAAACAATGAGCGTAATAAATAATGTTTTGCTAATTAGGGCAGCGATAATGATAGGTAGTTGTATTGCATCATTGAATGAGGCCCAAATCATTAAAGAGCCGATTGTTGCTATGGGCAGGCCACCGGCGCGGGCCAGAAATAATGATATCTCGCTGTCTACCGTTAGGCCATAAAAAGCTTTAAGTGCGTAACGAGGTGCGACAACCTGTATGATTAAACTTGATGTTATTAGACCACTTAGTAGCAATATAAGGTCAATGTGAGTTGAGATCATTTCTTCATTCCTATGTTGGTACTGCAACCGTTTAAAAATAGACTAATAAGAGTCTGCAAATATTGTTTATGGGTACTCTCATTCGCATTAACGAAAGAGATGCCGTTTAGAGACGCAATCATAAATTCAGCGGCTTGAGAAGGCGTCAGATTAATTAAAGTCAGGTTGATAGAACCCGATTTTTGTAAATCTACTAACACCTTGGTTAATAATTTATCGAACGTTTCACAGGCTAGTACAGAAATATCGTTTGCTAGAGTGCCATTTTCACCAATCAATTCAGCGCCATGAGGTGAACCAAAAAGTATACTTCTATAAGGTTCAGTCCAAGCTAAAAAACAATTTAGTAGGCGTTGTTCTACCTTTTGGTCAGAGCAAAGAGCGATTTCTATATTGGCTATCGTCGTATTATGTATGCCTTCAGATACCGCTCGAAGCAGCGCTTTTTTATTCTTAAAATGCGCATATATCGTTGGCCTAGATAAATTTGCGTCGTTGGCAATATCCTCTAGAGATGTACGTTTATAGCCGTAATGTGAAAACCTATTCATTGCAGCGTGCAGGATTAAATCGTGGGTATTTTCAGTGTCGAAAATATTCATATCTATTAAACTCTGGTGAATAAATTGAACTTCACAATATACAAAATTTGTAGATATGTAAAGTACGTGAAAGCCGAATTAAGAGACATTGAGACTTTAGGGCGATGTAGAAAAGATAAATACCAACAAAAAATGCATAAAATTACCTGCAAACTGTAACAGCTGACTGAACGGCTACGTCTAACTCTATGAAACCTGCATTTGGCAGGAAATTATAAAAAACACATAGGGTAAAACAATGAAAAAGACTATCGCCATGATGGGTATATCTCTAGTTGCTACAGGCACCGCAGTGGCTGCACCACAAGTATTTCCGTTTGTTGAAGTTGCTATCTATCGGGTTAAGCAGCCAAAACTACATCCGGTATTGTTGAACGATGTGATGCAAGACGTTAAAGCTATGCCCGGATTTATCAGCAGTATTCATTTACGGTCGATGACAGAACCAGATCTATTTGCTGACATTAGTTTATGGGAAGGCACTAACGTTACTAGAACGGCTAAATCTGTGGGGAATTCCTTTTTAGGTGGGGCTAGTGAATTAAAGGTTTTTGGTTATTTTCAATCTACATCATCAAAAACTGAATTGGATCAGTTTATCCAGTCTGGAGCTGTCATTGAATTGGCTGCTTATTCGGTGAAAGACATTACAATACAGGAACAATCACGACCGGGTGTTTATTTGGAATTACAAAATAGTTCAAGCTTTTATACTGGTATGGCATTATCCTCAGTGAAGACCAATGGGGGCTATGTTGACTTTATTGCATGGGCATCTCAGCAAGCCGCGGAAGAAACCGCTGCGAAAATAATGGCGATGCCAGAACACCAAGCTTTTTTCCAAAATACTGCAGAAATGGCACTATTTGATTTTTTTACTGTTTATGATCAAAATGGATTACTGAAATGATATATAACCCTTTTACTGCCGAAATTCATCACGATCAAAAAGATGCAGAACTTGCCAGTTCAGCTGCCGCTGGAAATAAAGACGCCTTGGAAATGTTGATCCGTCGCCATCAAGGGTGGATATATAATATTGCAGTCCGTATGGTGCTTAATCCACAAAATGCGCAAGACATTACGCAAGAAGCATTATTAAAAATTGTCACCAGAATTGCTCAGTTTGAAGGTCGTTCCTCTTTTCGAACTTGGGCTTACCGAATCGTGACTAACTGTTTTCTTGATAGTAAACGAGGCCCTATAGAAAGTGGTTTTTCTGGATTTGCAGCTTATGGACATGATTTAGATGCCATTACTGATCATGAATTAGAACTTACAAAAGAGCATGAGCCTGAGCGAGCATTGATTGTCGAAGAAGCCAAAATGGGCTGTATGTTGGGAATGCTACTTTGCCTTAGCCGTGAACAGCGCATGGTTTATATCTTAGCTGATATATTTGAAGCTAGCGCACCGGTTGCAGCAGATATATTAGCTATCACTGCAGGTAATTTTAGGCAGAAATTGTCTCGCGCTCGTCGAGATTTACATAGTTTCATGCATAATAAATGTGGACTCGTTGATCCTGCTAATCCGTGTCGTTGTGAGCGTAAAGCGACTGGCTTTATGAAAGAGGGTTGGTTGGAACCTAATAAGTTAAAATTTTCAGGTTCTCATTTGAAAAACATGCAAGATAAAGCCCAGCTAGAAGTTCACCCACTGGATGAATTTGCAGATAATGCATATGGTCAATTGTATCGTCAACATCCGTTGCAAGAACCTTTGCAAGGTACTGGAGAGGGAGTTGATCGCATACTCATCCGACTTTTAGATAGTCCTGAATGTCACCGTATTTTCGGGTTGTCTAGTTCTTGAAGTACAGAGTTACAGAAATAACACTTGGAATAAATTAGGCTTCTATATGTTCACGTGAATGGATTTCCTAAACGTAATATGGACATTGGCAAAAAATATAACGTCGCGCTGCTACGGATGCTAACTCGCAGGCGCTTTAAATATTCGCAGAACGCGACGTTAATGTTAATTTTAATCATCTCGCTAATCGAAGTATCGCCTAATCAGTCAAAAACACTGCCGTACCAGACACTGTGATGCCGCCAACTGTCGGAATTGAAAGGTTTAACTGACTTGGCCAACCCATTATTTCACCTTGTAGAATATTGATATTCCGCGGCGTATTAATGATGTTGGCTTCTCGTAAATATCCACCTAGGGCTACGGCCGCAGCGCCCGTAGCCGAATCCTCGACGACACCGCCAACCGGAAATGGATTACGAGAGTGAATGAGTTCATCGTTTTCACGCCAGATCAATTGCAACGTGGTTAAATCATCATCGAGCATTATCTGTTTAAGCTTGTCGAAGTCGTAGTTTAAGTCATCTAAGCGTTGTTTTGATTTCACCGCTAATACTAAGTGCCAATTACCGCCAAAAGCGCGTGCTGGTGGAATGCTGCTATCTAAATCATCCACGCTCCAGCCCAGTGCAGAAAGCGCGTCTTGAAGCAAAGTGCCCGATGGTAATTCAAATTTAGGCTCTACTGACGTAAGCGCGGCTCTCATTTCACCGTTATGCTCGCTAACCTCAACTGGAATAGTCCCTATCGTCGTTTCAAATTGATAGATGCCGCTGCCTGCTTTTTTACCCAAGGCAACGCCGGTTGCTATCGTTGCGTGTCCGCAGAATGGCACTTCAGCTTCTGGACTGTAATAACGTACGGTGCGCTTACTTCCCTTGTTCGGCGCGACAAAAGCCGTTTCTGAAAACCCAACTTCGGCTGCTATTCGTTGCATCTCTTTTGGTTCTGGTAATGAGTCTCCAATCCATACGCCTGCTGGATTGCCACCTTTAGGTGTGGAAGTAAAGGCAGCTAGTTTTTGTAATGTATGTGAATTCATTGGACGTTCCTTTTAATTTTAATTCGAGTTTAATTTGAGTGGTTACACAATTAATTTACGTCACCCAATAAAGACAGTAAATGAGTTATTATTGACATGCTATGTGCATAAATGCACACTGAATTAAAACTCACTGAGGTGCTTGTTTATGAATTGGAATGATTTGAAATATTTTCTGGCCTTGGCGAGAGAGGGCACTATTAGTGGTGCTGGTCGGGTGCTGAATGTCAAACACACTACTGTAGCAAGAAGAATTGAAGCGCTTGAACTAAGTCTCGGCACGCGACTATTTGATAAGAGTCGAAGTGGTTACGCGATGACCCAAGCGGCAGAGAATCTATACCAACAAGTGGTATCAATGGAAGAAAAAGTACAAACCATAGATAGGCAAGCTGCCAATCAGGATGCTGCCTTAGCTGGGCCATTAAAGCTGACTATTGCGTTTGAACTTGCTAATCGCCTTATCATTCCTAAGATGGGGGACTTCTGCCAACGTTTTCCAGACATCGACATGCAGTTACTCATGACCAAAAACCTCGTCGATCTAGCTGTCATGGAAGCTGACTTGGCCATTCGTATGACACCTAATCCACCGGATTATCTTGTGGGCACTGAAATTATGAAATTGCACCATGGGATCTATGCTTCGCCAGAACATTTACACGATCGCTCAACAAAAACCAAAGTGATCCTTTTTCAGTCTGAACAAAAGCGACCGGATTGGGTAAAACAACAGGCAAGGGATGCTGAGGTATCACTTCGAGTCGATGATGTAGGTTCAATGGCTGTTGCCGCGGCTAACGGTTTTGGTTTAGCAAAATTACCTTGTTTTATCGGCGATACCCAACCTAGATTGGTTCGTTTAGATGTCCATATACCGCCATCGGATTGGGGGATTTGGGTTTTGAATCATGTTGAGTTACGGTCTACAGCGAGAGTGCGTGCCTGTAAAGAATATTTAATTTCGGTGTTAGAAAGTCAGCGTGATTTAATTACCGGTAATTTATCAAATTAGGTACAATAATTCTAAGCCGAATTTGCCCCAAGGTAGCTTGGAGCAGTTACTCACTCACAATGTATCCATGTCGATTTACCATACATTTTCTCATGTGAGGGATTGAAGTGTTCGTTAGGCATAAATTAGGAGATGAAATGGCGTTATCGGCCTTATCTAGATCATTTATTTATCGAAAGAAAATTCAAGCTTTGCTAATGAGTGACATACTGCACCAAGGCGCATCACTGCATCAATATTTTCATCCGTAGCACCAGAATTTAGCAGTGACATCGCATGTGAACGTAGGCACATATGCCCGCCATTAATCACAGATACCGCAATGCAGGCATAGTGATAAGCAGCTTCATTAGCAACTTTAATTTCATCAAAAGAACGAAAATTTAATGCCTCTAATGTCCCACCTGCATTCACATCCAAATATTGGCGAGAAACAAAATAAGGATTGGTCACACCCATTCTTGCAACTGAGAATAAAATAGCTCGCTTTTGTTCTTGAGCGGGTTTTCCGATCCAGCTTTCTACCAAATTTTCTACGTAGGTACTTTGTACTGTGTATACTGCCGCCCATGCCGAAAATATGATGCTTTCTTTATCTAAACCTGGGGTGTTTAATAAAATATTTTTTAACAGGTTTTCTTGGTCAATACGGGCGTCTAACATCATTAATTCTGACTCTTTATAATTTCATTAAGAATGATTTTATACTTTATACTTTATACTTTATCACTTTAATTGCTGGCTAACGATATTTTTACCTCATTGTAGCACCTTACAAATTTAACTGTATTTATGCACAGTTGTTTTGTGTATGCTTATTATCGATAGGTCAGTTTAGTACTTTGCTTGGATTGTTTAGCATTTCACTGTTTAAAAGGACATAGACTGTTATATATTTATATCAATTAAGGTGTTATCAAAATGACTAACTCAGAAACAAACTGCCTTTGTGGTGCCGTGAGAATTATTGCAGAGGAAGTGAATCCTAAGTTTACCGTGTGCCATTGCCAATCATGTCGAACTTGGGGCGGAGCTCCATTCTTTGCAGTGAAGTGCGGTACTAAAGTGAAAATTGAAGGTGAAGATAAAGTTAAAATGTACGAGTCATCGTCTTGGGCGTCTCGTGGTTTTTGTACCGAATGCGGAACACATCTTTTTTATAAATTTAAGGCAACAGGTGAATATAATATGCCAGTAGGCCTGTTTCCAGACCTGAAGGGGTTGGAAATGGATATGCAGTATTTTAGTGACATGCGACCTAGTTATTACTGTTTTTCAAATGAAACAAAAGAAATGACTACAGCTGAGATAATGGCTTATTTTTCAGCCGAAATGTAATTAAACATATAACAATTTCCTATTCGCAAGGCGTCAACATCAATCTCGCTATACTTTCTGTAATGTGAAACATTATCTTTAAAGCTATGACCCTAAGCCATTGCTGTTATTTGACCAGAAATAGTACGCTTTATGGTCTAAGCTTAAGGCGCTGTTCGGTACTTTAGGTGGACGATTGTATAGGCATCAACCTTGTCAGGTTACATTGCTTGAACGGGTCGTATAATCAGACGTTAACTCTTCCAAACCGTAATCGTACCGTAAATCAACTGAGTTAGGAGAATTCCAATGAAATACGTCATCAGCTGGTTCGAACGCCCGCAGGGTTCGCCCATAGAGTACGAGAATGCCCAGAAACGAATCCTTGAGATATTCGATCAATGGAAGGCGCCCGCCAATTTCAAGGTCGAATTCTTCGTGATACGTGTCGGTGAGTGGGGTGGACATATGCTGGTAGAGTGCGACGATCCTGTGACCGTTCACAAGCATTGTTCGATGTTTCCTGCTTTCGTATTCGAGGCGCGACCCGTCATTGAGGTCGATGAAGCCGTCCGCGGTGAAGTCGAGGTCATTGCTTGGCGAGATGGACTGAAAATCAAGTGATGACAGCCATCACCTTCGGCTCTGATTCCGAGCGTTAATCCCAATTTAGCCATACTGTCTGTAATGCTAACCATATCCTTTGAAGCTTAAGCTCTAAGCCAGTTTTGTCCAACAACGTGTCAGTTGGCTGTCCTTATACACTTTTGCCATATGACACTCTGGCAAAAGTGGATCTTCCAGAACCCTGATTTTCACACAATATAGATAACAATCCTTAATCCAGATTAAGGATTGTTATCTATATTGTTGGTAATATTTGCCATTGCTGATCGCACATAGCAAAAATGGACAAAAAAGAACAGCCATGCGTCAGTAGGGCTGTTCTTTTTTGTCCTTTATAAGGCTGATGAATAATATAAAACGATTTTTAAGAGGATTGAATTTGAGTACTTTGTATACCGAAACCCGTATTGGCAGCATGACATTAAAAAACCGCTTTATTCGCAGCGCTACGTGGGAAAATATGGCGACAGAAGAGGGCCATATGACAGATAAGCTCTACGCTATCTACGAAGAACTAGCTAAAGGGGAAGTCGGTCTAATTGTAACTGGCTATGCAAATATAGTAGAAGAAGAAAAGCCGAATGCCGGCATGATGGGAATGTATAATGATTCCTTTATCGGTGAATACAAAAAGCTTACCGAGTTGGTACACAGCAATGATTCTAAAATAGTCATGCAACTTGCCTATGGTGGCACAAAAACCACTTACAATGTCGGTGACAGGGTGATCTATGCGCCGAGTGAAGTGTGCGAAAGAGGCACGCAAACATTAGGTAAAGTGATGACTAAGGATGAAATAGATTACATCGTTCAGGCATTTGCTCAAGCAAGCCGAAGAGCCAAACAATCAGGCTTTGATGGCGTTGAAATACACGCGGCACATACCTATTTAATCAATCAGTTTTTAAGCCCTTATTATAACCGCAGAGAAGATCAATATGGCGGCAGCTTAGATAATCGAATGAGATTGTTATTAGAGATCTATGCTGAAATAAGAAAACTTGTCGGTGATGAGTATCCGATATTAGTTAAATTGACTGCATCTGAATTTTTTGAGGGTGGTTTAACCTTTGCTGAAACACGTGTTATTTGTAAAAAATTAGAAACGATTGGCGTGGATGCCATTATCATTTCAGGCAATATTCATGGTAAGGCTAGTACTATGATTGGCGAGTGTTTTGATGGGTACGCCATTCAACAAGAAGGTTACTTCCATGAATATGGCCAGGTGATTAGTGAAGAGGTGAATGTGCCCGTTATTACCGTCGGCGGATTAACGGATATTGCTGCGATAGAAGAGATTGCGCATAAAACCAATATTCAATACTTTGCACTCTCAAGACCTTTACTGTCTGAACCCGCTTTAATTAAGCGCTGGAAAGACGGCGACAGAGCGCCAGTTGAATGTGAAAGGTGTTCAAAGTGTCGCACAAGACGTGGCAATTTCTGTGTTGTGAATAAAGACAGAAAATCGCAATTAGCACGCTTATAAAGCAGCCGTCATATATTTTTCCCCAGAACCAAGTCAGCAATCCTAGCTGACTTTACATCTCCTTATGTCCTGTGTTCCACTACCAAACACGGGCAGTCAGAATCAAGATGAGCAAATAAAGAAATTTAAATTTTTCTTAAGTTTCTTTATAAGTTTCTCTTAAGTCTTTCTTAAGAAACGTTAGTTAAACTGTTTTATCGAGATTTGAGTCAGGAGATTAGATGAATAAAATACTGGTATTAGCATTTTTAGCGGTTCCGTTGATCACGCTTCAGAGTTGTTCTTCCACGGTGGAAAACCCTCATGAAAATGTGAAACAAACTGTTTTACAGTGTAATAGCTGTCACTCAGCAACAGCGTCAACATCTGCGGCGCAGAATACACCGTTACTGGGTGGTATGGATGAGCAATACTTGATGGAACAGCTGAACAATTTCCGCTTTGATAAACGCGGTGCTGGCAGTGTATCAGCTGCGAATCAAGAAATGTCACGCCAAGTAAAAGTACTTCAGGATGATGAGTTACGGTATATAGCGAACTATTACGCAGCGCTACCGACTGTTTATTCAACTGAAACGGTTGCTGGGGATATTAATAACGGCAAAGCGTTATATGCAACAAACTGTAAAGGTTGTCATTCCAGCTCTATTGGCCGCTTCTTTACCGACAGCCCTAAAATAAGCTATTTAAAAGGCCCCTACATTCTTGAACAACTGACTCTGTTTGCTGCAAATAAAAGAAATTTTAATGTTGAAAACAAGCACAAAAATAAAATGGTTGAGGTCAGTAAGCTATTTAGCAATGAAGAGTTATCAGACATAACCGCTTACATAAAATCAAAGTAATCTGCGCAATAATAAAGGCTGAGAAGATCGCTTTAACGGCAGTGATTCTCTAAAATTAGCCTCCTTATTGGATAATGCCGCTCACTTAAAGTGAACGGCATTTTCGGTTGTAACGTCGGTTATATCCTAGCCTTTGCAAAATAGTGACAAAACAACTGGTAGAAGCGACTAACATGCATTGGTTTTTCACCTTTATACTGATGTAAGAAATAAAAGTGCCACGCTCTTCCCTGAATCTCAGGTAACACTCTAATGAGTCGTTCGTCAGCTAGATGTGATTGCGCTAAAAATTCAGGAAATAATGCGATTCCTACATCATTCAGCATCATTTCTAGCGCCGTTGTAAGTGTGTTGACTTTCGCGCAGTGTTCAACATTTACCAGTCGTTTATTCGCTTGTTTATTATCAAATAATTGCAACTCATCATGTTGCCAAGCTGTTGCTATAAACTTGTGTTCAGGTAACTGTTCAATGCTATTAAGACCACCATGTTGTTTAATGTAGCGAGGTGAAGCACAAAATATTTCAGACACTTTCCCTATCGATAACGCACGATAATTGCAGTCTTTTATATCGCCTCCAAAAATTGCAGCATCTAACTTGTGTTCGATCAGATCTTGCCATTTCTCAGTCACAACCACTTCAGGTATGAGTTTTGGAAACTCTAAACTCAACTGTTTCACTGCCGGAATTACAATACCTTTTTCAAAAAATGGAGGCACTGACACTTTAAAACTGCCACTAGGCTGAGCTTTTGCACTATCAAGCTCTGCTAACGTCATGCTCAATTGATCGCTTAATAATTCACTGCGAGCTAGTAACGTTTCCCCAACCGCAGTTAATACTACCCCTCGAGTATTACGTATTAATAACTGCTGCCCCGCAGATTCTTCTAAACGTTTTATTTGTTGGCTAATTGCCGATTTACTCAAGCCTAATTTTTTAGCCGCTGCAGTAAAAGAGCGTTTTTTTGCCACTTCAACGAAAATTAAGAGTAGAGGTGCCAATTTTACACTGTTCATATATTTAAACACCAAGTTCATTATTCGGTTATTGTTTAATATGCGCTACGCCATTAAGCTGTGTCAACTCAATCAATTAAGGAATTAGCAAAATGGCAAATTTAGTGATAGTCGATCTAACACCTCTAGATAAAACACAACTTTCTGAATACAGCGCCCTAGCGGCTGAAACATTGAAACCTTTTAACGGTCACTTTATCGCTAAAGGTGAAATAGAGACATTACATGGTGAAGCAACTCACTCGATGAAAGCTGTCATCGAGTTCCCGGATAAAGAAAGTGCAAAGAACTGGTATAACAGTACTGCATACCAAGCCATTATTCCGTTACGTGAGCAAGGCATGAACAGTAATTTTCATTTAGTGTAAGTGTGACTTAAACTCCGACATTGTGAACCTCAATCAGTGATGGTCTATATAAGAGAGTGTTTCTCTATCTATAAAAATAGACCATCACACTTTGAGCCCCAAACCGAGATAAAAATATAAGTCGTTAACGACCCCCAAAGCGCCTTATTGCAATTTTTTTACTCTTAAAGGCGTTGGAAAGAATTTGAGGTACTTTTTATAACGGTTGGTAACGCCGTGCTATATCAGCGAGTTTAATCATTATCGACCCACTCAATTTTTAATGCATTGATCATCAGCCACTGTTTTTTTTCCGACAATTTAGATGGTTTTTTACACCCCTCCTTTATCTATGACCATCGGCTTTCCATCACGTTCAGCGGTGCCTTTCCAGCAGGAAATAACAGCGTCGGAGGCGATGCGTTTTCCAGTAACGTCGCATTGATTCAAGAGTTGCGAGTGGCAAAGGTACGAAATGATCTTTATCACCTTTATGTTCAACAGGCCTACGAATTCAATGAACCAGTACAATCTCACGCTACCTTGAACTAAAATGAAGAGATAATCATGCAATAACTGAAAATATTTGGAACTATGCGCTAACAGTAACGCATACACTCTACGGGTGTAGTAACTATTTTATAACTTATCGCGTCTAAAATGCGGTCACTCAGACAATACATTGATGAAGGTAAATACATTATGAATGGCACGACTCAAATACAAGGTGTAGTGAAGGAAAAACTGTTTAGAGGAATTATTGGCGGTTTGGTCGGCACTATTGTATTCACCCTTATGGGACAATACATGGCCCCCAAAGTACTTGGACAACCTATGGATGTAGCTGCGCTTATGGCGCCAATGTTAGGCGGTTCTCATACTTTAGGAGTAATAGTGCATTTCATTATGGGAACTTTCCTATTTCCTATCGCCTACCTGGTTGTAGGGATTCAAAATCTAAAAGGACCCGCTTCAATACGAGGCGCGATATTTTTAACCGTCATATACTTAGGTGCGATGACGGTGATGATGCCAATTTTGGGGCAAGGCCTATTCTTTAACAGCCTACCTAAAGCGATGGTCGCATTAGTTGCACACATTGTATTTGGTTTACTGATGGGCGCAATCATAGGCAAGCCTAACAAGTAAGCATACTACTGTGATGACGTAAACACGTTCTATTTAGAACGACTTTAATCATTCAGGTTTGTCGCCAGCTGTTGAGCGCCCAAAGCTAATCACCTTGGGCGCGTCTTCTAAGTCGGCATCAATAGCGGTAATCGTAGCGGTAATCGTAGCGGTAATCGTAGCGCGAGCCCAGAAGCCTGGTTTTGGTATCCAAGCTTGTGCTACTGTAAATTTGTACATAGGGCGAACAACAACACAGAATGTTGAATCCGCTAAGATGTTAGCCACTTCTTTGCTCATATCGCTATTAAACTATCAACTAACCTTTGCCAACTTAAAGTTGCCGTTAGGCGGGTGCATCAATGATGATGATCTCGGCATCAGATATGGCTTTAATGCTGATCACTTGTTGCTTAGTTACTTCCGCGCCATCGCCTTTATGCATCAATACCACTTGCTGATTATCAATAATTTCAAACTCGCCGTTGGATGCTAACACATACGCTTGATGTTCAATTGTATGGTTAAACAGCGTGCCTTCTTTGACTTTTCCCCCATAGATACGTGCCTTTTGATTGATAAACAGTGCGTCGTCTTGCTCGTTTGGGTAGCCGGAAACGAGTAGGGGCAGGCTAGCCTTGTCTGTATGATTAACAGTATCTTTATTATTAACTGTGTCTGAGTTATCTGAAAATACCTTACTGTCCCATCTGGGTTTGACGTTGTGCTTGTTCGGCTCTATCCAAATTTGATATAGCGTTAATGGCTCTTTTGTTAAATTGTATTCCGAATGGGTGATACCCGTACCAGCACTCATTACTTGTACTTCGCCTGCGAGGGTCACGCCTTTATTACCGGCATTGTCTTTATGAGTGATAGCCCCAGAACGTACGAAGGTAATGATCTCCATATTACGATGCGGATGAGCTGGAAACCCCGTTCCAGCGGCAATCAAATCATCATTAACCACGAGTAACGAGCCAAAGCCCATTCTTTTCGGGTTATAGTAATTGGCAAAACTAAAGTGGTGATTGGCTTTCAACCAACCATGATTTGCTTTGCCAATCTGTTGGAAAGGGTAATGTTTTATCATGGTGTGTTCCTCTTCTGTTATCTTTTAGGCCTTGCTTGTTAGGCTATTTCTATCGTGCGCAGCAGTAAAATTGTGTACTGGTCCACGCGGTACAATTAAGGTCGGGTTAATGGTGTCATGACTCGCATAATAATGGGTCTTGGTATATTCCAAATCAACTGTGCTAGCGATGCCGTTAATCTGAAATAGCTCGCGGACATAGTTGCTGATATGGTGAAACTCAGTTAATTTATTGCGGTTACATTTAAAGTGACCATGATAAACCGCGTCAAAACGTATTAATGTAGTGAACAAGCGCCAATCCGCTTCTGTTAGTTGTGATCCAGCTAAATAACGCTGAGTACTCAGATGCGTTTCCAGCCAATCTAAACTGCTGAATAGTGCGTCAAATGCTTCATCGTATGCTGCTTGCGTGGTGGCAAACCCAGCGCGATATACACCGTTGTTGATGGTGTGATAAATACGTTCGTTAATCGCATCAACTTCAGACCGTAAATCTGTTGGGTAATAGTCATCGTGATTACCCGTTAAGTTATTAAACGCTGTATTGAAAATACGAATAATCTCACTCGATTCATTGTTAATAATGGTTTGGGTCTGTTTATCCCACAATACCGGTACGGTAACGCGACCTTCATAATCAGGCGCTGCTTTAAGGTAAAGCTGGTAAACATAATCACTTTGATACAGTGAATCGTTATAATCACTGGTATTAGCGTCAAACTCCCAACCATTACTGCGCATTTCCGGTTTAACCACGCTGACAGTGATAATGTCTTCGAGCTGTTTTAGTTGTCTAAAAATTAATGCGCGATGTGCCCAAGGGCAGGCTAACGACACATACAAATGATAGCGACCTGCTTCTGCCGGATAACGACTGCCTTCCACGTTTGAAATAGTGTCTCTGAAGCGACTTTCCTGACGTTCGAATTGACCTTTACTACTTGTGGTTTCGTACCATTGGTCATGCCATTTACCGTTGACGATTAATCCCATGAGAATACTCCTATCTGATGCCGTGCTAATTTCTGTGTTAATAGCAGTGTTAGTGCCTACTTTCTTCTATCGCTAGGCTAATATCTAATTAGATAGATAAAATGTAGGCACTGATTGGTGTTTTCATACGTTACATTAATGAAATTTATTGATTAGTTAATATTTTTTACTAGCACGCGGTCGAGTGACAGTTTACCGCCGCCTTGCAGCATTACTGACATGCTGATTGCAAATAGTGCCAACGCAAATTCATAACCGTTGTTACTCATGAAGAGGCCGTTAGCAAAATGAGTACTGAAAATAGCAACTAGCATAGTAACGGCTAAAACCAATGCGGTTGGTCTAGTCAGCAAACCTAAGATCAGCAGTAAACCACCAAAGAACTCGGCACTACCTGCCGTCATCGCCATTAGGTAACCCGGTGCTAGGCCGATTGATTCCATCCATTGACCGGTACCTTCTAGCCCATAACCACCAAACCAAGCAAATAGTTTTTGTGCGCCGTGTGCAGTGAAAATAATGCCTGCTACTAAACGTAGTGGTAATGCTGAAAAGTTGTTGTCTGATGTTAATAATTGTTTGATTGTTGGAATATTCATGTCGCGCTCTCTTTGATTCGTTAATGTGTGTTTGAGTATGTAGCTATTCTATTCGCTTAAATGAATTGGAATAACCGGTAAAATTTGTTTAGTATATTCAAAATATTTGAACAATTGATGGCAAGAGAGGCGTAAATGTATAAATCTCCTATTACCATAGAAGCATTACAGGTGTTGGATACAATCGACCGTCGTGGCAGTTTTGCTGCAGCGGCAGAGCAGTTAAACAAAGTACCCTCGGCACTCTCTTACATAGTGCAGAAATTAGAAGAACAGTTGGCGGTGACTTTATTTGTGCGTCAGGGCCGACGCTCGGTGTTAACGCCTGCGGGTCGGCATTTGCTTGATGAAGGCCGTAAGCTGCTTGGCGCAGTGAGCAAGCTGACCGAACAAACGCAAACCATCTCTCATGGTTGGGAACCGAAAATTAACATTACCTTCGATTCTCTTTTTGATATGCAGCAATTGTTTGCACCATTAGCGCAGTTTTTAAGTGAACATCCCAATATCGAAGTAGACTTGAATGAAGAGGTGATGAATGGCTCGTGGGAAGCATTGATTGAAGACCGCACTGATTTACTTATCGCGGCACCGGAACCGATCCCGCATCAACAAGGCATAAGTGTGACTGCTTTAGGCCATCTGACGAAAGTATTTGTCGTGCCTAAAGGCCATGAGTTAGCGAGTTCTACAGTGCCACTTAACAGGTCTGAAATTGATAACTACCGCACTGTTGTAGTTCACGACTCTGCACAAACCGCGATCCCTTGGTCAAATAACCTGATTGAACAGAGTCGGCATTTTTACGTCAGTTCAGTTGAACACAAGATCCAAGCCATTATTGCTGGCATTGGTGTGGGTTATCTGCCGAAAGAACGTATTCAATCACAGTTAGACTCGGGGGCTTTAGTCGAGATAGGCTTAAACGAAGGGGAACATGTCTCTGGTATTTACCTTGCTTGGAAAACGGTGAATAAAGGTAAAGGACTAAAACGACTGCGAGAGATTATGCAACAGCATTTAGCGAGTTGAAGTGTTGATTGTTTATCTCTGGGTCATTGTCATTTGAACATCGCGTAGTTGATTTCACTTTTGCCTCCTCTCACTCCGCTGTTTCTTTTTGGTGAATTTAATTTCCTATTGGTGTATTTGCTTGCTGGTGGTATAGTCTGGTTTAATATTGTTACATCTAGTTTCCCTGAATGAGAGATAGCCATGAGATATAAAATTAAAATAACCAAAGACAAAAAACCATTTTGTGAAGTTTCAATTGAAAATAATGATCATAAAACCAGAGATGAAATTCTAACTTTAGCATTAGCACGATTCCCAACGGTGGAAGGTTTTTCGAGAGAGATTTTATTCTCAGATGATGAAGTACGCTATCTTAAGAGTACGCCGACAGGTATCGAAGTACTTGCGGTGCAACCGATTTATCAACCTCGCAACGAGCTATAGAAACTATTTTATATGATCAACTTTTGATGTGGTAAACAATTAGGTGATAAAAAATAGGTGACTGCGATATGAAAAAGATAGGTTCGGTTGGTGCTGTGTTAGTCGGTAAAGCAGTCCCTTTTGCGAGAGATTCAAAAAGTGGCATAGACAAGAAGGTAATGGTCGAGCGTCAATTGGTCGATAAATTAGGATTCATCAATGACGAACAAGGCGATTTGATTGTGCATGGTGGTATTGAAAAAGCCCTTCATATTTATCCTAGTGAGCATTACGGTGAGTGGCAAAAAACGTTAAATGCTAACATTCGATTTCAACATGTGGGGGCTTTTGGTGAAAATATTAGTTCCTCCGGTCTCGATGAACACACTATTTGTATTGAAGATAAGATCCGTATAGGGACGACATTATTACAAGTTTCACAGGGACGTATGCCTTGTTGGAAATTAAACGAAAGATTTGAACACAATGACATGGCGGTTAAACTGCAACATACATTACGTACAGGTTGGTACTTTCGGGTTCTGGAGGAAGGGACTATAGGTGCGGGGGATGATATTTTACTTTGTGAACGATCTTATCCAGACAGGTCTGTTGCACGCATAATGAGTCTTATTTTTAGTGGATGTTTAGACAAAACAGTCCTCTTAGAGCTACTCGCGTTGCCATTGGTTGATTCATGGCGCAGGCTTGTTGAACGACGATTAGAAAACGGCGTGTTAGAGGACTGGAGCCCCCGGTTAATGGGGCCTTAGTTTAAGGGGGTCTATTCTAAGTATTAATATGATGCCCTAAGTGCTGAGATAGTCGTTTGCTACTATCACATATGGCTTGGATAGCCTTTTCTTGAATCGCTTCTTGCTGCTTAAAACCTATGATGAGAATGCAAGCGATGATATTACCCGTCGCGTCAAAGACAGGCGCTGATATTGCTTTTGCGCCCGGTATACTTGGGTTTATTGTGTTTCGAACAGCATAACCCTTATCTTTAACCGATGTTAACGCTTGTTTAAATGTCTCACATTGCGCTGTTTCGCCCTGTGTTTCAGCTGTTAGAAGGTGTTGATATGCTTCTTCAGGTGAAAATGCAGCAAAACACATGCCTACAGAGCTTTGTGTTAGTGGTGCGTGAAAACCAACTCTAAAGCTTATTGCCACTGGGTATGGACTTTCGAGGAAGCGAACAATCATAGGGCCTTGTGTGGTCCAAACCGCGAGTGCTGTTGCTTCTTGTGTTTCTAATCTTAACCGTTGCAGCTCAGGTTCACAGAAATGGAGAATGTCTGTGTGGCCAAGGATCTTTGCACCCAATTCGATTAGCTTGGAGCCATGGCAGTAGTGGCCATTGATATCTTGGGTGATAATGCCGATACGCAGAAAACTGGCAAGATATTTATGGAGCTTACTTTTAGATATATCCATTTGTAGTGCTGCGTCGCCTAATGAGATAGGCTGATTTTTGTTAGAGAAAAAATCGATGATCTCAAAAGCTTGTTCTACAGATTGTATACCTTGGTTTTTCTTTTCCATAATGTCCTATTACTGGCTTTGTATGCGCTTGCTAACGGTCGATGTAACATAGATTTCAACATGATTTCAAAATAGTCGTGTTAAATTATTTTTACTTTTCACGAGCTTAAACATGATACAGGCGTGAGTGATAAATTCATAGTCAGAACGTTTGATCGTCGCGGTTCACTCTTTATATTATCGTTGGTTATGTTAGTTTACGTTGTATATTAAAATTAGCGTTCAATATTAAGGGAGTAAAGGATGTTTTTAACGACAAACAAGGTTGAATTAAGATCATTAGATATTAATGATAGCGCTGAATTTTATGCGTGGTCATGCGATCGAGAAGTGACTCAGTTCAGCTTATCTTCTTACGCATACCCGCAATCTAAAGCAGATATCTCAAGCTGGTTATCAAGTATTAATAGCAACGCTAAATGTGTGTCATTAGGTGTTTGCTGTGCTGAAACAGGAAAATTGATAGGCTATGCAGGTATCGCGTCTATCAGCGCGTTAAATCGTTGTGGCGAATACTTTATCTTAATTGGCGATAAAACATATTGGGGTAAAGGCATAGGAACAGAGGTCACGAAACTGATCACCAATTATGGCTTTAATACCTTGGGTCTACACCGTATCGAGCTAACCGCTTATACTAATAATCCATCAGCGATCAAAGCTTATGCAAATGCTGGTTATGTGCATGAAGGAGTGAAAAGGCAGTCGGGTTTCCGCGACGGTGAGTTTGTTGATAAAGTGATGATGGCTGTGCTGGCACCAGACTGGAAAAATGAGCTGCTGTAGGCAGAAATAAACGATAAATAGGCAAGGAGTTGATGCCTGATTAAGTTCACCTACACAGCGATAAAGCGATAGTTTAACCGCCAAACTCAGCAATTAAGAAGTCAATGAAGCAGCGTGATTTCTTAGGCTGATAGCGACGATGCGGGAAGATGGCAAACATACCAAATGTCAGCGTACTATAACTGGGTAAGACCTCTTCTAATGCCCCCGACTCAAGCGCATCTTTGATTATGAAATGCGGAATTAAAGCGATGCCGCCACCCGTAATAGCCATCGCTTTGACTGCCCGAGGACTGTTTACCGCCACGTTAGACTTCACCGCTATGATTTCTGTTTTACCATCGGGTGCCACGATAGGCCATTGTTTGCCAATCCTAAAATTACTATCAATAATGCAATTGTGCTGGTTAATGTCCTGGGGGGTTAGCGGATGACCATATTTGGCTAAATATTGGGGTGACGCGCATAAGGTTAACGGAAAATCCGCTATCTTTCTGGCGATAAGGCTAGAGTCATCGACACTGCCGATGCGTATCACCACATCAACGGCTTCTTCGAGCATATCTATCATGCGGTCGGTGAGTTGTAGATCGACTTTAATATCGGGGAAACGTGCTAAAAAAGCAGGTAACTTTGGTGATAACATGGTATCGCCAAACGTCACTGAAGTACTAATACGTAAGTTACCTCGCGGTGAGGTTTGCTCGCCCGTCACATTATCGACAAGTTCTGAAAACTCACCCAATAAGGGCAGGGCGCTATCGTAATAACGTTGACCAGCTTCTGTTAATGCTAATCGGCGGGTCGAACGATTGAACAAACGAACTCCTAATTGCGCTTCAACCTCGGCGATGTATTTACTGACTAACGCCTTGGACATTGCCAAGCGCTCGCTTGCTGCCGTAAAAGAACCCGTTTCAACTACCGCTATCACCGTTTTAATACCGTCTAATGTATCCATGTATTACGTATCCTGCTTATGTTGAAAAAGGTTACGTTGAAATAACGCACAAGCCCTTGCTGATTTAGCTATACCGCCCTGATTACCAATATCACTCTGATTATCAATGCTGGCCTTATTGTCAGCACTGTTCTTATTGTCAACAGCGTGTTGATAATCATTCAATGATACACCTGTTTATCAATAGTTCAACTTAGTCGATACTTACTCCATCAACAACGCAGCAACGCAATATGGATTGTTAGTTGATTATGTAATCAAACATTATTTATATGACCAAACACAGTCAACACACATTTAAGGAAGTTACTTATGTCAGCAATTAAATTATACCGTCACCCATTATCAGGCCATTCACACCGTGTTGAGGTTTTCCTTTCTCTATTAGGTTTAGACAGTGACATCATCGATGTTGATCTAATGAAAGGTGCGCACAAACAGCCTGACTTTTTACAAAAAAATAGCCTTGGTCAAGTGCCTGTTATTGAAGATGGGGAGTTCACGTTATCAGACTCTAATGCCATTTTGGTTTACCTTGCGAGTAAATACGATTCTTATCGCACTTGGTTACCTGAAGATTTTGCTCAAGCTGCGCAAGTTCAGCGTTTTCTGTCTGTTGCTGCGGGTAAAGTTGCCTTTGGCCCTGCTGCTGCACGTTTAGTTAATGTGTTTGGCGCGGGTCTTGACCACCAAAATGCCAAGAATATTGCGCATGGATTGCTCGGTGAACTCAATACTCATCTTGCAGATAGCACTTGGTTAGTCGGACAACTACCAACGATTGCTGATGTAGCAAACTATGCTTATATTGCTCATGCCCCAGAAGGCGATGTGTCATTAGCCGATTACCCACATGTACGTCGTTGGTTAGCTAGCTTTGAAGCATTAAAAGGCTTTGTGTCGATGCAAAAAACCGCTGTCGGTCTTGCCGTTTAATTGGCTGATTGCACTTATGTGATTACACTTATGTGAGTGTATTCGTGTGTGCAAACATAGCTATTTATGTTGGTACATACGAGACATCATATTCATTAAAATCTGTTTATTAAAACGAATGGCATAGGATGTATACCATGGATATTAAGCCGAACCTGACCTCGAAATTAGTTACCTCGCCATTTCATCGTGGTGAACAAGTCATACAGGAAAAGTTAGGGGTAAGGGAACAGATGGAACGTTTCGGTAGTCGTGTTATTCGCGACCATATGCCGCAACAGCATCGTGAGTTTTATCAGCAATTGCCGTTTATATTTGTTGGGCATGGCGATAAAGATGGTTGGCCATGGGCATCTATTTTATTTAATCACCCGGGTTTTATTCACAGCCCAGATGAGCAAAGCCTGCAGCTTAATACCCAACCCGTAATTGGCGATCCGTTGCTCAAGGCAATGGACAGTAATACCAAACTTGGATTGCTGGGCATTGAGCTGGAAACACGTCGTCGTAATCGTTTAGCTGCGCATATAACGGGGTCAAATGATAAACAGATCCAGCTTTCGATTGATCAATCTTTTGGTAATTGTCCGCAATATATTCAAAATCGAGAATATGAGTTCATTGATCCTAACAGTATGCCAAAAAGTAGTGTCGAGGCTATGACTGAATTTGACATGAGGGCACAGCAGCTGATTGCCAATAGTGATACTTTTTTTGTCGCCAGTTTTGTGAATAATGACATCAACAGTACTAGTGATAGTACGAGTGATACTGACAGAGACAAAGCTGATAGCAGTGACGCGAGTATTGGGGCTGATGTATCACATCGTGGCGGAAAACCTGGCTTTATTCGCGTGGATAATAATAAAAGTCTCACGATCCCAGATTATCTCGGTAACAATCATTTTAATACCTTGGGTAATTTCCTTGAAAACCCGAAAGCGGGATTACTTTTTATCGACTTTGACAAGGGTCATATACTCACGCTGACTGGCCGTGTTGAGATCTTGTGGCAGTCGGAAGATAGCCAACATTTTGCTGGTGCAGAACGTTTATGGACGTTTCATCTTGAGCAAGGTTATCGCTTAAATTACAGCTTGCCTTTGCGTTGGAAACTCAACGAGTTTTCGCCTAATACGTTGATGACGGGAACCTGGGCTGAAGCCGCTCAGCAGAGGGAAATACAGCATCTACTTGAGTCACATCAAAGCCAATGGCAAGACTATCAAGTGGTCAAAATAGACGATGAAAGTAGCCTGATTAAATCTTTTTATTTACAGCCAACAGGTGTGTTAAAAGCGTTGCCGAAATTTAATTTTACCGCTGGGCAGTTTTTAACGATTAAAGTAAATATCAATGGCAAGGATGTTATTCGAACTTACACTATTTCCAGTGCGCCTGCAGACCCCTTGTTACGTATTAGTGTTAAACGGGAGACATCAATTGATGGCGCACATCAGGGCTTAGTTTCTCACTATCTGCATGACAATATAAAGCTTGGACATACGGTGCAGCTAAAAGCACCAACAGGAGATTTTGTTTTAGATACAGCAGAGCTAATATCGACGAAAGCAACTTCTACGAAGGTAAGACCTACGAAAATAAGGCCTGCGGTATTGCTTGCTGGTGGTGTGGGCATCACGCCCATGATTGCGATGGCGCGGCATGCCCTATTTGAAGCTGTTCGCACTCGATCTTTAAGACCGATTACGGTGATTGCAGCCGCTCAAAATGCCCAGCAACGTGCGTTTTATAATGAACTTAACCAATTTAATGAACAAAGCGGAGGTGGCATTCGCACTTTCTGGGCATTAAGTCAGCCTGAACCGGACCTAAAACCGGGCAAAGATTACCACCATCAAGGACGTATTAATAAAGACTTGTTGCAAGCAGTATTGCCGATTGATGATTATGACTTTTACTTGTGTGGCCCCAGTGCATTTATGCAAAGTATGTATGATTTACTACGTGAGTTAGGTATCAGTAACGAGCGTATTAAAGCAGAAGAATTTGGTCCTGCTTCATTAACACGTCAACATGATACTAGTTCTGTGGCGTTTACCGCTATGTCTAATGCGAGTGATGGCGCAAGTGCGGCGGTGATTGAATTTAGTCAAACGCAAGTCGAGCAAGCCTGGACTGCAGAAGAGGGCACATTACTGGAATTTGCTGAGAACCATGGACTCACTCCTGAGTTCGGTTGCCGCAGTGGTCAATGCGGTGCTTGTAAAACCAAACTACTGGCGGGTAAAGTCAGTTATCAAACCGAAGTGTCAGCTGATTTACGCGATGATGAAGTATTATTGTGTTGTGCAGTTCCAGCGGCCATTGATGGCGAAGACGTTGTTCGTATTAAGCTTGAAATGTGAGGGGTTGTTTGGGCGCGTTAAATAATTCTATTTAGCGTTATTTATAAATTGATCACGTTTTCAATAAAAATAGTATTACTCTCCTTGTGGTAATGATAAACGTCAATATACTCAAATAGATAGGGGTTATTTTTTGACTTGGTGACTTCATTGTGTGGCATCAGGAACACCACATGGCAATGGTCCTAATAGCGCGAAACCTTCTCGTATTTAGTAATTAAAGGAATAATAATGAGAACTGAAATTTGGCAACAAATGCTTAAAGCATCGAACAATATGGTCGAGCCTGTTGTTATTTCTGGTGCTATTCCTGCGGATGAAATTGACGACTATATGCAGCTGTATAAAGAGATCTTTACTGAATTTATTCAGCAAGGAAATACCCATTAGGGTTGCCGTGTATATGTGGGGGATAAGCAGGATAATCATTACGGTGAAAAACTAAAATCTGCACCGCCAGCTAGCGAGCAAACATTACAGCAATGGACGACTGATGTTTTTGAACATAATCGTTTCGGTATCGTGTTGAACAGCTTGGAGAAATATTCGTTAAAATTTGCTGAAAAAGTAGCGAAAGGCTCAGAATCGTTATTGGAATTAACGGGCATGCCCATGGGTGGTTTAGCGTTTCTGTGTTTTGTAGGTAATTACGATTACACGCCTTTTGGGGTGCATAAAGAGATATTGGGCGAAGAAGGTTTTTTGTTTCATATGGGGCCACATGACAAAACGTTTTACACATGGGAAACCAGTAAGTTTTATGCATTGTCAAAAGGCCAAGATGTGTTCCCTGTGACGGAAGAAGTGCTAGGTGCTGCGGATCATGTTTTTAAGCTCAAACCGGGCGATGTACTTTGCATTCCTTCTGAAAAATTTCATGTCGGACAAACACCTGAATTTTCAATCAGTATGGTTATGGACTTTATTAATCCTTCGGTAAAGAAATTTAGTCGTCAAATGGCGCAACAAATTGCGGGAAAAGAGGCTGGTTCCATTACTATGGAGCGACATATTGACCGTATTATTAAGCCTTCTAAGTTGCAAGCAGCGAATCCTGTCACTGAGTTATGTGAACAGATCGATCTCTGTACTGAATTGAACGAAGTGATTCAAGAGCGTTATCATAAATTACGCAGTAATCATGGTTATCATACTCCAACCATACAAAGGGGAGAGATGAGTCTACTATCTTCTGAAAAATTGGCGTTGACTCAGCCTTACAAATTACAATTTGAAATGGATCAAACGGGTGATACTTTTTGTTTTTACGCTCGTGGTCATAAAATAACAGTGATCAATCACCCTAAATTACCAGCATGGTTACTTCAAGCAAATCAAGGTACTGAATTCAATCAACAATCAATTGCTGAGTATTTCTTACCTGAGTGGGAGTTACAGCAAGTCATGGTATTATGTATGGGGTAATCGCTGACGCTGAAGTGTTTGGTAAAGGTGAATCCCAATGATTGATGACAAAGAACAAATCAATTACATAGAAACATTACTAGCAAGTGATGATTATCAAACCATTGTGTTACAACTACAAAACATTGAGCATATTTATCAACAAGTCTCTAAAGCTGAACTGATTGACTCATCATGGCATCAAAGTAGTGAATTAACTAATGGTATTGGTATATCCCCTAATGATGCAATGCGTTGTTTTCAAGGTACTTCCCGAACAGCTAAGTACTTAAAAGCTGTATATCAGCAAGTGAAGCGATTAATAAAACAATATCCTGATCGCCCTGTAGAACTTGTTTATGCTGGGTGTGGACCATGGGGTTCATTGATCACTCCTTTGTTGGTAATGTTTAAACCACAGCAACTCCAAGTCACCTTTATTGATGTCCATTCAACCTCGCTAAACAGCCTCAAACAAATAGTTAACGCGTTGCAATGTGAATTACTTGTTAGCAACTACGTCAATTTGGATGCTACGCAGTACCTGCATGCTAAAGAAATAGATCTAATCGTGACAGAGACTTTGTATAACGGTCTGCACAGTGAAGGCATTGTTTCTATTATTCGGCATCTTGCTCGCCAGCTATCAGAAAAAGGTGATGTTATACCAAAACGGATTGTTATTGATGCTCACTTAATTGATATGAAATCAGAACTGAAATTACTTAATAGTTTTGATCATGCACTAGGACAAGTCCCCACTAAAAGACAGTTACTTGAAAATAGAGTGTTTTTGGGAAATATGTTTGAATTAAGTAAAGATGTTCTTGCAGTAATAGACGCTCACCAGATGAATGAAAAACCTTCAGATAACCTGCCTTGTAAAGCATTATTTATTCCTGATATTAATGATGAACAACATTTTGCTTTAAGTACTTGTTTGTATTTAACCGATGAGATTGTACTGGATGAATATGAAAACGGCATCACTTACCCTCTATGTATGTCGTTATCTAGGCAGTATATTGGTAAACAAGTTTTATTCAAATATCAATGTATAACACCGGTAGGGTTCATACAGCAGGGATAGATAAGTTGATCACGTTTTCCATAAAGAGCGTATTACTCGTCTTGTGAAAATGATAAACATCAATATACTCAGATAGATAGGGTTATTAGTTAAGGAATGGAATGCCTAACATAATTTATGCTGCACAATGCTCTTTTCAATGCGATGTTACCGCGTTACAACGAGAACTCAGGACGTTAATGAATAATGACTGGGTCGACCATATCAACAGGCAGTGTTACTCCGGTGGCTGGGATGTTCAGCCACTGCGTACGCTACAAAAAAATGCTCTACAACATCCGATATTGCAAAGTTTTGCTTTAGAAGAGCAAGGGAATTGGATTGATTTACCAGTGCTGGCGACGTTACCGAAAATTAGACGTATTTTGAATTGGTTTCAATGTGATATTGAAGCTGTGCGGTTAATGCGTTTAAAACCTGATGCACATATTCAATCTCATCAAGATAAAGGTTTAGCAATGGAATATGGTTTCGCGCGTTTTCATATTCCCATATGTGCAGCTGAGCAGGTCGAGTTTATGGTCAACGGCAAACTTCTTCCTATGAAAAATGGCGAGTTATGGTACTTAAATGCTGATGCTACTCATTCTGTGAGACATGTGGGCAACGACGATAGAATCAACTTAGTGATTGATTGTAAAGTCAATAAGTGGCTACAACAACAAATATTGTCGGCTGTAATCATTAAAAATTAATTACCTATAAAGAGCGGGGACAAAATGCAATTACCGATTAATTGTAATGCCCAATATATTGAAAATTTAATATCTAAAGATGATAGTCATGTTATTTTTGATTGGATTTATACTCATGTTGAAGGTCTTGATTACGAAAATATTGAGATGGCTGATGGTTCCGTATTTCGCCTTAGTGTGGGTAAATGCATGTTTGTTGATGAGCTTCTCACCGATGCCGCGTTTCTCGAAAATATACATGGACGCCGTCAACGTTGGCCTGCTGTGCTATTACCTGTAAAACAAAAAATAGAACAATTTACTGGTTTAATATTTAGTGTTTGTGTTTGTATATATTATCGCGATGGTAATGAAAGCATGGGGTTTCATTATGATCCGCCAGCCTTTGGTCCTACCAACGTGATACCGTCATTGAGCCTAGGGCAGCCCAGAGAGTTTATTTTTAGAAACAAGCAAGATCATTCAGATCAATATTCTCTGACGTTAGGCGATGGCAGTTTGGTTATTATGGGCGAAGGTTGTCAAGAAGAGTATGAGCATGCTTTACCTGTAGCTAAACACCATGACTTACCTCGTATTAATCTCACTTTTAGGCAGTTTAATTGGCCTGATTTAACTTATACCTAAATATTAACTATCTGGCTAGTTAAGAAATATCACCACAAAATTTAAAGGATTAAGAATGAATAATGAATTTGCTGGGAGCACAGTTTTTAGCACTGCAACTGATTTTGCTGAGTCTGAAATATCTACGGGTTCATTAAATGATTTATTACGGCAACAATTGAATCCAACAAAACCTTCTGAGTTTTCTGTTACTCAGAATAATGAAACTGAACAAAACCATCAAGGATTGGCACTATGCGTTGTAAACACGGTGAAGGAAATACTGGATAATGAAAAGCCAAATGTGGTTTCGCTAGAGCAGAACTTAACTGCATTATTTGAAAATCTTCATCAAATTTATCAACAAGCAAATATAGATCCAGCATTACGGAAAAGGCAGTTTATTGCTCGTCATGGTTTAGTGATGTCGCCGGACCATTGTATCACTACACAAAAAGATACCTTAAGAGTCAGTGCTTTTATTCGTGGCGCGCACCAAGCGATTGCAACATTAAAAACTAAGTCTGATGAATGTTTACATCTTGTCTACCCTGCTTGTGGTCCGTTTGCACCGTTATTATTGCCCTTGATAACGTATTATAAAGAAACGGGTTTATATGACGAAAACGATCTTCGTATTACCCTGATTGATATGCAGCAAGGGGCTATCGATAGCTTAAAAGTGATAATCCACGAAATGGGTATAGCGGGATATATCAATGATATATGTTGTCAGGATGCCTGCGAATACCAACCAATATCACCCATTCATATGGTGATATTGGAAGCTATGCAGCATGGATTTAGTCGAGAGGGCCACCTTCCTATCGCCCGACATTTTGCGGCGTTGATGGAGGAAAACGGGATTTTTTTACCTCAAGAAATAAGCCTGCGAGCTGTATTAACCGCTGGGCAACAAGAATTTGTTGAGCAGTGGCAAGATGAAAATGGCCATGTTTGTGCAGCAGATATGCAACAGCAGACCATCAATGCAAGGGTTCAACTCGGTGAGATACTAAATTTAACCTCAACATCATTACTCACATTACCCGAGCGAGTGCTAGATGAGAATATCAGCCTTATAGAGTGTGGCGAAGTATTGTTACCTGAGCTTGATGAACGAATGAGCAAGCCACTATTGGTCATTTGCACTCAGATCAAGGTTTATGGCGATGAATATATTGGCGAGTATGATTCTGGTATTACTCATCCACTACCGGATATGCATGTGTGTGTAAACTTTGTGCCGCATGATGCTAAACCGGGAGATTTGTTGGTCAAAAGTGGCGATAAGCTGAAATTCTTTTACCGTTTGAATGGACTTCCTGGTTTTTTAGCCACGATACCAGCTTAGGTATTATTCACCGTTCACTCATAATTAGAGAATATGTGTTCATCGCAATTAGGCTGTAGGATTTTAATAATGGAAAGGAAGCATAAATGGAAAATAAAGCAATAAGGTTGGTACTTTTTGCATCGAGCAGTGTTGTGATCCCTACAATCAATAAGCTGTTACAAGCAGGGCAACTAGTTGGAGTTGTACTAACGGCTCGTAACGATGCGGATGCAATGCAATTGAAACAGCAGCTTGATCAGGGAAATATTCCGAATACTTACTATCAGCCTGAAAACCCAGAGCAAATGGCACATCAAGTTGAATCTTGGCGTGCCAATACGGGGTTAATATTTACTTTTTCCCATAAACTGCCACTAAGCATTATTAATGTGTGTCGCAACGGGTTTTATAACTTACATGCCTCGGCCTTACCACAATATCGCGGTGCTATGCCGCTATACTGGCAGATCCGAAACCGTGAAAGCCAGAGCTATTTAAGTATGATAAAGGTAGAAGAAGCCTTTGATAGTGGTGATATTATGTTGCAACAAGCTATGCCATTACATGTTTTAGATACCTTAAATAGTTTAGGTCATATGATGGCGGAGCTGTCAGCTGAATTTGTGCAGGAATTTCTTGCTAAGTTACAAGAGAGCTCCCTAATAGCAAAACCACACTTGAGTGATACTGATTCAGTATTAATTGCCGCACCTATGCCAAATCAACAAGATTTGATGGTCAATTGGCAAACTATGAATGGCGAAGACATTGCTGCTTTGGCAAGAGCTGGTAACCCTTTGTTTAATGGTGCTATGTTAGTATGGAATCAATCTTTCATTGGTTTATTGCAGGCCACGCCAGTGAAACATGCAAATTACGGAGTACCAGCTGGTACAGTGCTACATATAGGGGAACCGGAAGGGTTGATAGTGGCTACTCTAGACGGCGCTTTACGCTTAGATGTATTAACTATTACAGAAGGAGTCTTTAGCGGACTTACTTTTGCTGAACGATTTGGATTGGATGCAGGCATACTGTTTGGTAGCACACCTGAATGAAATTTGCCTCAGGAGAGCCTCTGATGAGGGTTAGTAGATTAATTTCTCGATGGAAAGGTCCCCTGAAGGGCAAGGATTGAACTCATGCCTAAACTGGGCTGATAAATGGCAAATCCTCGGCCTTTGCCTGTTACAGCATTGGTTATTGTACCCCCTGTGATACCACCACCGCCACCGCTGATAGCAACAGACACAGCATCCGAGGCCATAGTTGTATCTGTAGTGCTACTGAAACCCTGCGTTACATTTGGAAGACCAGTCTTAGCTGTTGCCCAATAGCCAGAGCCTGCATCATTTTGATCTCCAGTCCCTACTTTGGCATTCACGGTTACAGTTGCTGTGATAGCCGTTCCAGTGGACGTTGTAGGTGTAAACGTTGCGTTGTGAGTGTGAGCTGGTAATTGAGTTTCTGTTAATGTGACGCTTTCTGCTCCGAAATTTGAGCCCAGACGTCTTTCTACTAAGTCTGGGCCTTTGCCTGTGCCCACCGAAACTCGACCCTTAAGATCGGGTAGCGCAAATGAGGTTCGACCGTCACCGCCCCAAGTAGTGCCCAAAATGGCAAATAGTGCTTGGTTTTGGCTGATAGCGATGAGCTGTCCATCACAAAAAGCCCAGTCTTTTGGCGCAAAATTCCCACCGAATTGAATAATACCGCCCAACATAAATTCCATAAGTATTCCTCATTTATTTTTGTCAATAAAGTTAAAATTAATTCATCGTAATAGAAGTAATTATATTACCTTTGATTTGGTTTTAAGTTATTGATAATTAATCTGCGAGCAAGCACGTAAATGTAGAATTTAATATACGATCCATGTCTTAAATATTGTGATTTTAATTGGATCATGATTGTTAGGAGGCTGTAATAGGCTGTAATAGATTGTTAAAACGAGCTTGTTTATGATGTTAGTGAAACGGATTTAAAAATTAAACATATTTAGAGATGACAAATTGAAAGTTTGATTTAATAAAGCGCTTTTAGGTTTTCGACAGCTTAGATTATTATTGTTTAAAAGGAATTTTATGATGAAAAAATATCTATTGGCACTTTTATTTATGCTGTTGACATCGCCAACATGGGCGGCGACAACTAGTGGTTATTCTTTTGATGGTGATGATTATGCCTCAATGTCAAATATTCATGCTGAGCTACAAGGGGAGTCCGGCGCAACAGTATCTTTTTGGGTAAAATTAGACTCGCTGGAATCCCAGTGTTTTTATTCTAATAGTATCGGCGCCCTCTATTTTTGTTATGACGGGGATGGTTCTATTGGTGCTGGTACCGGGAAATTCTTGATGGGGCAAAATCTTGGTGCCAACGTTTTAATATCTGACGCTACTCCTATCGTAAATACCGGTATTTGGTATCATTTTGTCGTTGTCTTTAATTCCAGTGTATGGACTCTCTATATTGATGGCACTACTTACACTACTTCTGGAGGAGCCTTTGGTTATACATTAGCACATTTAAATTTGGGTGGGACATTCGATATTGGTCGTTCTCAATCGTTTAATAAATATGTAAAAGGAACCATTGATGACTTTCAAATTTATAATGTTGCCTTAGATCAAGCAATGGTAACGAGTCTTTATGGTAATGGTAGTCCAAGCGAAATATCGGCTGATACAACTGGTTTGATAGCATATTGGAAAATGAATGGTACGGCTACTACAGGTGCTGCTTCAGTAATAGACAGCCAGACTGCAAGGAATAATACTGGGCAGTTGGGAGCGAATAGCTCCAGTGGAGCTGATGATCCTGCTATTAATCAGGCCGGCATTGTCAGTGACGGTATTTCCGCCAATGCAGCCCCCGTGGCGGTAGCCGACAGTTACAGTGTCAATGAAGGCGCGACGCTGAAC